>QIAK01000423.1:591-17501 GCA_003225515.1 Acidobacteriota bacterium
TACTGTTACTCAAGGACGCTCTGAATCTGGAGCGTCCTCTTGAACGCCCCCCAATTCGAGGTAACTTAAAATGAAGTCCGACGCACTTCCTCCGGCTCGGAACTGGCAGCAGTTCAGACCTTCCGCATTCTTTGGCCTTGCTCCTTTACTACTACTACTCTGTATCTCTTTGTTAACCGCTTGCACAGCGGCCAACTCGGCCGTAGCTTCCGGGAAAAGCGCACATCCCAAGCTTTCCGCAAGCCTCTCAGCAGGCGATGTGGGAGTGCCATATAACGGAACCATCTCTGTCAGCGGCGGGACGGGACCTTATAGTTTCAGTATTGCTTCAGGATCGCTGCCCGCTGGCCTGACTCTTAGCCCAGCTACCGGAACGATCTCTGGAACACCGGGAACAACTGGAAGCTTTAGCTTCGATGTTGAAGCCACGGATTCTACTGGCACACAGGCCACAAAATCGTTCCAGATCCAGGTCGCCAGTTCTACAGCTGTCGCGGTGACAGTCAGTCCCGCGTTCGCCACAGTTTCCTCGTCGGGGACATCACAATTCACAGCACTGGTGACCCACACACACAACGTGGCGGTCACATGGTCGGCATCGCCAGGAACCATTTCCAGCAGCGGCCTTTACCAGGCGCCATCGGTTACCACTACTACCGCCGCGACGATAACCGCCACGAGCGTTGCGGATTCCACTAAGTCCAGCACGGCTTCTATTACAATCACGCCGATCGTGGTGTCCCCGCTCTCCGTCACCACAACGGCCTTAGGGAGCGCCACCTCAGGAACTGCATACTCGGTGGCACTAACCGCCACGGGAGTTGCGGATTCCACTAAGTCCAGCACGGCTTCTATTACAATCACGCCGATCGTGGTGTCCCCGCTCTCCGTCACCACAACGGCCTTAGGGAGCGCCACCTCAGGAACTGCATACTCGGTGGCACTAACCGCCACGGGAGGAACCACTCCCTACGCTTGGAGTCTTGCCTCGGGAACGCTGCCGACCGGCATCACTCTGCAGAGTAGCGGATTGCTCTCTGGAACCACGACGCAGACTGGACAGTTCAACATCACCGTCCAGGTCGCCGATTCTTCTTCCCCAACTAAGACCGCGAGCGAGTCTCTAACGCTGACAGTCGACACCTCCACTGTACGGGTGGCGGTCAGCCCCGAAGTGGGCACGATTGCGTCAACCGCAACGGTTCAATTCACCGCCTCAGTTTCCAATACATCCAACGTAGCCGTAACGTGGACGGCATCTCGAGGCAGCATTTCCAGCAGCGGTTTCTACACGGCGCCATCTGTTACTGCTACGGTGGGAGCGACTATAACCGCGACCAGCGTTGCAGATTCGACGAAGTCTGGAACTGCTTCCATCACGATAACGCCAACCATTGCCCCTCCACTCTCGATTACAACCACATCGTTGTCCAGCGCCACGGCTGGAACGGCTTACTCTGCCACGTTGACAGCCAGCGGGGGAACGACTCCTTACACCTGGAATCTCTCTTCCGGCGCACTGCCTGCTGGTCTGACCCTGCAGAGCAGCGGCTCACTCTCAGGAACTACGACGAAGACTGGACAATTCAGCATCACCGTTCAGGCAGTCGACTCCTCTTCCCCGAACAAAACTGCAAGCCAGTCTTTGACTTTGATCGTGAGCAGTTCGGTGGTGACGGGAAATGCAGCGCCTTCAACTCTCTTTGGATTCACGTCGACCAATACCTCAACCCGCGCATATCCGACGGTGAATTACGGGATGCAACGCTTCTGGGACTCACCGCCTCTGCAGTGGCCGTCGATTAACACAGCATCGGGAGTCTTCGACTTCTCCAACCTGGACTCGACGCTCGCCACCGCTTACTCCAATGGCGTGATGGAAGGCATGTACACCTTGGCGCGTACTCCGCCTTGGGCCACTTCCAATCCGTCGGACACCACTTGCCATTACGTGACTTCTTCTTCCGGAGGCGGCGCTGGACAATGCGACGCACCCATCGATCTGAACAGTGATGGTACCGGAACCAATTCCATCTGGAAGGCATGGATTACGGCGATTGCATCCCATGCCAATAATCCGAGCTATCTTCAGACTCACGCTCACATCCGGTACTGGGAAATCTGGAACGAACCCGATGCCCAGTTTTACTGGAATGGCAGCTTCGCCCAACTCGCACGTCTTACGGAAGATGCGAACTGCATCATCACCGGCCGTGGCGTGATTCACGAGAGCGGCAATGGGACCGCCACTCCCTGCACCGCAACTCCGATCGATCCTACAGCCCAGATCGTGATGTCATCGGGACATGCGTCGGGCAGTAAGAACTTGATCTACGCGCAAAACCAGTTGTATTGCAATGCTTCCCCCAGCGGATATCAGTTGCCTTGTCCTAATCCAGCCAACGCGATCTCCGAAGCCGTGGACATCATCAACTTCCACATGAAGCCCGGAAATCAAACCGGAAACAGCTGCCCACCACCCGCTGCTTGTACGCCGGAAACGGCGATGCAGATGTATCTCTCCAGCATCCACGGCATACTGCAGCCCGTGGACTCGGCGAAACCTTTATGGGACGGCGAAGCATCGTACGCCGAAGCCGGATTTACCGGCGCCTATACTGATGCCGATATGGCAGCGTCCTTCATGCCGCGCTTCTATCTGATGGACTGGTCGCTCGGCATATCGGGAATCGCCTGGTATGACTGGTACAACTTGAGCGTTCAAGCTCCAGCCGTTCAGACTGCCTATCAGCAGACTTACAACTGGCTCGCGGGATCCTCACTTACAACGCCGTGCGCGGCCAGCGGAACGGTATGGTCCTGCACCATCACAAAATCCGGGACGCAGTACCTGATCATGTGGGACGCAGCGCAAAGCTGCGCCAACGGCTCCTGCACCCTGGCCAACCAGACAGTAGGCTCGCAATGGGCGACGTATCAGGACATGACAACTGCGAGCGCTTCGGTCTCAATATCGGGACGCATCATACCGTTGGGCATTAAGCCGGTGGTGCTTCAGTAAGGAGCACTCCGGATTGCAGAGGGCTGGGTGCCCTGGCGTTTGAAGGTCACCCTCCCCACTCTCCGGACAACGAGTATCCGCGTGACTACGTTCCGTCCCGGCGTGACCTGAGCATGCCGAACCGACTCCTGCTTGCCGTAGCGTCAAACGGCATCCGCAGACCGCATGCTAGACTTTTCTAACTGTCCACCGTGCTTATTACCTTGAAGCGCCGGCTGTTCTGGATCATGCTGGTTTCCTCTCTTTGGCACACTCCGCGCCTCGATTGGCATCATTCGCCGCGACCAGACCTTTCTAGTCATTCAGCGCAATGATGGACGCGGGGTCTCGTTACCTGGAGGCATTGCCGGTTGGAAAGAAGCGGAAGAGAAGACGTTGCATCGCGAGGTCCTGGAAGAAACAGGATTGAGCGTCACCCATGCGGAATTGAGAATGCATTACCGCAGCACCGCCGACGTGCCCTGCACCATCTCAGTATTCGAGGCCGAAGCCACTGGAGAGTTGAAGGATTCCTGGGAGGGATCACCGCACTGGATGACTCCCGCTGAACTCGCTCCGCGGCTCTTGGAGAGCCAGCGTCCAGTCCTCGAGCTAATCAAAAAGATAGCCGCCGAGCCGCAAAGCGGCGCAATATAAAAGCCCGGCACGAGCGTGCCGGGCTTGGGTGAGAAATCAGAGAATCGCTACGACCTACGGTTGCGTCGCCTACTGCCCGGTTCCTGACAGCGTCACAACTTGCGGCGAAGAGCCGGCGGCATAACTGAACGTCAGATCGCCGCTGATCAAGCCCGTGTTCGTCGGACTGAACTCCACTCCCAAGGTGCAAATTCCATTCGCAGGAATCGTAGCCCCGCACGGAATCGCTCCGCCAGTCGTATAGATATAGTCTCCGCTCGCCACAATGCTGTTGATAGCAACCGGGGTGGTGACAAAGTTCGTAACCGTGATGACCTGCACCGCGCTCGTATTTCCCACCGCCACGGTTCCGAAATTAATCGAGGTCGGAGTCATCGTCACCGGCACAATACCGCTGCCCGAAGCGTCCAGCACTTGAGGACTGACGGCGGAGTCGTCGATCACTGTGATGCCCGCGATCGTACTGCCCGTTATCAGCGGCTTGAATGTGGCGGTAACCGTGCATGACTTGCCTGCTAACAACGCGCCGTCGCAAGGGCTGGTCTCACTCGGGTTCACCGTATAAGCGTCACTTCCGTTAATGCTGCTCAAGTTGACCGTGCCCGTGCTCACGTTCTTGATGGTCACGGTCTTATTGACGGACGTGTTCAGTATTACGTTTCCATAATTCAGGTTCGACGGGCTGAAGGTCAACGGCACCACCGGCCCATTCTGCCCGGTTCCACTGAAGCCGCCGAATGCCGGGCTCCCCGCGCCAGTGAAAATAATTGTCAACGCACCCTTGATCTGGCCGGTGTAAGCGGGCGTGAAGGTTACGGCAAAAGAACATTTGACCTTGGCTGCCAGCGTGCCATTACAGGGAGTCCCGCCACTACCCACCGCCGTGAACTCGCCACTCGTCGAGAAGGTGTAGCTCAGAGTCTTGTTCTGATTATTGGTCAGCGTCATCGTTTGTGGACTGCTGGAGCTGCCCACGTTGGTGGCGGGGAATGAGATATTCGACGAGAAGGTGACAACATTCTGCCCGGCCCCAGTCATGGTTACGATGTGCGGCGATCCGGGCGCATTGTCATTGATCGTGATCGTCCCGGATAAAGATCCCGTTACCACCGGCATGAAGCCAGCCGTAATCGTGCAACTCTGTCCGGGCGTAAGCGTCACCCCGGTGCAGTTGTCGCTCTTGCTGAAATCACCACTTGCGGCCACGGAATTGACGGTAACATTCACAAAACCACTATTGTTGACCGTGATCTTCTGTCCCGCGCTCGCAGTGTTCACAACCTGGTTGCCGAAAGCAATACTGCTGGGCGTAATTGAAATCGCGGCCGAAGCGCCAACCCCTGCCAAGGCTACGCTCTGCGGACTGCTGCTGGCATCGTCTGAAATGGTGAGCGTCGCCGAACGAGTGCCGGTTACCGATGGCGTGAAGTAGACGTCGATCGTGCACGAGGCGCCCGGGGCAATCGCCGATTGGCACGTATTCGTCTGAGTGAAGTCGCCACCCGCCGATATTCCAGTGATGTTGAGTGCGACCGACTGGTTGTTAGTCAGAGTTTCGATCAGCGGCGAACTCTTCACTTCCACCTGCTGACTTCCGAAATTAAAGCTGACATTCGACAGCAACACTGGCCCGCCAGCGCATGTACCCATCGGCGGCAGCTTTGCCATTTCCGTGTACCAGTAGGGCTCCGTAGTCCGGTTCTGTGGCAGGTATTCGCCCGCAACCCATACCGTGCACGAGTCACTGGGGTCGAGAACGCCGCTGTACCAGTCTCCCCAGCGGTAATTCAATGAGTCGACATCTTCCGCATCCCCGCCGGTGATCGGACTGGTGATGTATCCCCAAGTGCCCGCTTGCTGCGTAGCCGGATTAAAAGTCAGACTATTCAGCGCAGGGTGCTCGTTTACTCCGCTCCCCGACACTCCGAGAATTCCCTGCAGGTTGCCCGCTTTGTCGCGAACCACACTGGGCAGAAATACGAACGCGCTCGAGTCCACCGGATCGGTGATCGGATAGTCTGCAGAAAGATAAACCGCGTTCGGCGACGACGTATTCCTCTGCAGAATGCGTACGTCGGCTTCGGTCTGCGAGTGCATGCTGGCGCTGGGGACAATCTGGATCGCATGGGCTGACGTCCACACGCTTCCCTGCCCGCCTTTAGAGGTGTAGTGGAAGAATTGCTGCATGCGGTCCGCCACGGAATCGATGTTTATGCCAGTGGATGCCGTGGAAGGCTGCGGCACGCAAACCGTGTTGTAATAATTCCCCGACGTAAAGCATCCCAGCTGATCGCCGCCGGCCTGTGTTGAAGGAAGGTCCCAACTGCTCACGAAGGTCGGCGCAGGCGTGGTCTGCGTCCAGTCGATCGTCCACTGCTCCACGCCCTGCGTATGATTCGGATCGGTGCGATAACTCACGCCATCCTTGGGCGGCTCAATCATGTACGTAAACATTTCTCCGTCCGCCGCAATCGGCGGAATTGTGTCGGAGTTATTCGCCGGCACCCAGCTGCGCCGCTGGTTGTAGGCGGCCAGCGAATGCGCCACCGTACACGCCGGAGCCTTCGAATTGTTTACCCAGGGATTCGCCGTGCTGGAACGAAGCCCGGCCAGATCCACAGCACAGACCAGAACCGCGTTGATGTTATTCCCGGCGTTGATGTCCTGCAGATCATAGGTGATCCACATGGCCTGATCTTTCGCCGGAGTGTAGGGCGGTGTCGTGGTTGTCGAAGTCTGCCACAATCCGACTTGCGGATAATCCGGGTAATAGAAATTTCCCTGTGAATTGGTTGGAATCACCGTGTCCAGATCAAACTCAAACGCAAACCAGCCAAACGCAGGCGAGGTCGAAGAGACGTCCTCGACGTTGCTGATGGCCACGCACATGTAATTGTGCCCGCCGCCGGAAGCCGTGATCCGCTTCTCCATGATCCATACGTTGTACACGTTGTCGTGCACAAGTTCCGCGTTGGGGCTGAACGCTGTCGGGCAGTGTGGCGTATTGCCAAAATTGTTGCTGTTCTGGCTCCATGGTCCGGAGTCCGATTTTACGTTCGTGCCCCCCAGGAACCTGACGGGCTGATTCGCATTGATCCCGCTCTTGTACCAGCACTGGTAACCGCTATTGGCGTGCTCGCAATAATCCAGAGTTCCAACCGCAATCGTGACGTCCGGTGCCGCGGTCGAATTTATCTTGTTCTGAACGGTGTTCAGCCCGGGAAATGTACTCATCGACTGGCCAAACCCATACCCGCACAGCACCGGAACCATGCATGCAAAGACCGCCACCAACTTGGCTCGAAGAGTCAACTGGGAAAGCTCCTTAGTGGAAGTTGTGCGGGGGATTTCCGAATGGTAAGTCTGCATGTCAGGGTCCAATCTGCCGAAACAAGGGTCTATTTATGTCGTTATGAATGAGCTACTTACCTGCAATACTGACTAACTTACTTGAGTCCCACTGGGCTTGGCTGCAATTCTTTGGTACTGCGATTTCATCTGCCGGTACTTCTGCCAGACCGCCACGGGGACGAAGGAATACAGGAACGGAACGATCAGGTCGAAACTACGAAGCATCCCATGCCGCATGCGATCGAGCGTCCGCTCCAACGATGATGCCGGCTTCCTTCCAGCACTCACGAAGGCAGCCACTGGCCAACTTCCGCCAGACTCTTTCCGCCAAAACGCGACGTAACGCTCTACCTTACTTTTCAGTTCCGGCGAGAGCACTTCAGGCCGATCGCGCTTGGCCACTATGTTCGAACTCTTCACCCCTGAATGATGCTCGCCGTTATACAGAGCCGACGTATCCGCTCCTTCGAGCGAAGCCATCCGCTCCACGTAAGGTACCCCAATGAAGCTGCAGATCGCACTCAGCGCGGCCGTGGGATCGCGCACCAGATCGTCATATTGCAACTCGTGGACGGCAACGCCCCGCCGCACCAACTCGTCGGTTTCTTTCTTCATCCGCCGGCAGCCCAACAGTGCGCGCAAATCCATTCCCGGCCGTGCAAACCACGGTGACTTTTCTGCGGCCCGAACAATACTCCTGCAGACGTCTGCCGGATCGCGCCAGATCACGATAAATTTCGCCTGCGGGAACCAGGTTGCCAACTCCGTCATGCAATCGTAGTAGCTCGGCGACTTACATCCCCAAATCGTCGCTGCTTTTTTGCCCGCGTATTGCTGGCCGACTGCGCAAAAGGCGCTGGGCAGGTCGCTGATATTTTCCGGAATCGCCGCAACATCAATTTTGTGCCGGGTTAGCGTGCCGTTCCACGAATCCACTTTATTCAGCCACCACGAGCTTTTCCTCGGAAGCAAAAATAGCGGTGACAGCACATCAATCCGATTTCCGGATGCTGGTTCAGCAGTGCATAGAGCAGCGAGGTTCCCGAACGCCACATCCCAACCACAAATAGCGGTCCCGCACTCATCGGTCCAGTGCTCCGCTGCGCGGTCGACTGTCGCTCTTCCATCATGCTGACGTTGCTGGCTATTGCCGTAGTCATGCCATCCGAACCTGCGAGAAAATCTTCATCAGATTGCTATATCCCTGCTCGGGACCGTATTTCGTTTCCGTCAGTTGACGCCCGCATGCGCCCATGCGCACGGCCTCTGCAGGATTCTCCACCAGATGTTGAACTCTTCCCGCCAACTCGCCCACATTCCCGGCCTCAAACAAAAGTCCAGACTTCCCTTCTTCCACGATATACGGCAATCCGCCCAGTCGGGCCGCAATCACGGGCTTGCACGCCATAAATGCTTCCAGCGCCGTCACCGGGAAATTCTCGTACCACTCTGAAGGCAGCACCAGGCAAAGTGAGTTTCGCAGGATGTTCCACTTCTCCTCGCCGCTCTTAAAACCCAGCAGCTCGATATTGCGGATTCCCTTTCCCCGGATGTGATCGCGCAACTCCTGCTCGAGGGGCCCGGTTCCAAGAATCTTTAACGGAACTTGCGGCAGTTGCTCAAAGGCGCGAATCAGCGTCCAGCATCCCTTTTCCGCTGATAACCGGCCCATGAACAGTACATATTTTCCCGCCTGCGTTTCTCCCGCAGCCAAGGCTGGAGCGTGAACGAAATTCGGTCTTACAAAAAGCTTCGAGTCCGGTACTCCTGCCTTCTGCATCTTGAGTTTGAAGAACTCAGTCAGGCAGATAAATCCAGAAATCTTGTCGATCACTCCACCCATCCGGTTCAGCCCGAGCGTCAGCGCATACAGCCCACTCAACGCGTAGCTGTCTTTGTAACAGCGCTTACGAATGGCTTGCAGGTAGTTGCCGCCGCTGCATGCCTCGCAAATTTGTCCTTGCGTGTAGAACAATCCATTCGGGCAATGAAGGCGGAAGTTGTGCAGCACCTGTACGGTGGGCACGCCGAGGGCATGCAATTTGTGATACGCCGAGGGGGATATCAGCGGATAAACGTTGTGGATGAATGCGACGTCAGGCTTGAACCTTCGGACCACATCTTCAAGCTCACCGCTGGTCTTCCACGAGTAAATCGTCTGCGGAAAGAACGCTGCCTTCTGCGCCAAGCCGAACTGTTTAATTTCGTCGTTATGCCGGCTATAGTGGCAGACCTCGTCGCCGTGTTTCTCCAGCAACTCGGTCTCAGCCCGCACAACCGAGTCTTCCCCTCCAAACTGCTGGTACGCACTGTGGACGAGAAGAACTTTCATGCTCGGAATTCATCGTGCCGAAAACTCAGATTCAGATGTGCACGCAAGCTAAGCTCGATACTAAACTTCCTGCTGCTTCCGAAATCCCAGCAGCTCCAGCGTGATCTGATAAACAAATTTCGGATTGTTCACCAGATACCGCTTCCAGAGCCGCGCTGGATCCTGATAAATGCGGTGCATCCACTGCACACCCATCACCTTCATCCAGTACGGCGCATCCTTGATGCGGCCCGTGTGCATATCGAACGCCGCTCCCACGCCAAACATCAGCTTGGTGTCGAGCTTCGCATGGTACTGGTCCATAAACTTTTCCTGCTTCGGCGTGCTCAATCCCACCCAGAACAAGTCCGGCTTCGTTTCCGCTACGGTTCGAACCAACTCTGCTTCTTCCTGCTCGTTTAACGCGCGAAACGGAGGGCAGTAGGTCCCCACCACATTCAACCCGGGAAAGCGCCGCGTCAGCGTTGCTTTCAACTCGTCGGCCACTCCCTCGTTTCCACCGTAAAAAAAGTGCCTGTAGTTCTTCTCCGCCGATAGCGCGCATAGCCGCAGCATGAGATTGGGACCGGTGACCTGGCGCATCTGAAACATCCCTCGCAGCCAGCCCACCCATACCGTAGGACGTCCATCAGGAATGTTCAACGTGGAGTGATTGATGATGCGCTTCAGGTTGGAATCCATTTGCGCTTCCATAATCCCCTGCACGCCGGTGACGCAAACGTAGCCCTTGTCTCCGCTGGTAAGCGCACCCTCAACCTGTGCCAGCGCGCGGTCCATATTTGTAGCATGGACCTTCACGCCAAGAATCTTCACGCAATTGTCAGCCGATGGATTCGCCATTATCTTGTTTGCAATGTATTAAAAATATTGGTGCGCAGATCCAGCCACTTCGTACAACCATCTAATTTCGAATGCGGCGGAAGTTGGAAATGAATCCGCCGAAGAGGGCGCGGCTTCAGCCGTGCCCTCTCCAGCAAATCACGAGACTAGTCGCCGTTGACTTCGGCCAACTCGCCCACTTCTTTCTTTTTAACTTCGCCTTCAATCCACTTGTAAGTGATGGCAAGGCCCTTTTCCAGAGGCATCGAAGGCTCCCAGCCCAGCACCTTCCTTAGAAGAGTGTTGTCGCTGTTGCGCCCGCGAACGCCCTGCGGTTTGTTCAGGTCATGTTCCTTTTTCAAGGTCTTGCCGGCGATTCCGCAAATCATATCGACGAGGTGATTAATGCTGACCATCTCGTCCGTGCCCAGGTTGAGTGCATCCCGATGGTTCGACGCCATCAGCCGGATCAGGCCTTCGACGCAATCATCCACGTACATGTAGGACCGTGTCTGTTCGCCGTCGCCCCAGATCTCGATCGCGCCGCCGTCGGTAGCCTTGGCGACTTTCCGCGAAATCGCTGCCGGAGACTTCTCCTTGCCGCCATCGTAGGTGCCGAGCGGCCCGTAGACATTGTGGAAACGTACGATGCGCGTCTCGAATTTGTAATCGTGATAGTAGTAGCGGCAGAGTTCTTCGGCGAACAGCTTCTCCCAGCCATAACCCGGCTCCGGATCGGCCGGATACGCGTCCTCTTCCTTAAGGGGCGTGACCTCGGCATTCTTCTGCTTCGACTGCGCGTACACGCAAGCCGATGACGAGAACAGATAACGCTTCACATCATTCTGCTTCGCGGCTTCCAGCATGTGAGCGTTGATCAGAATGTTGTTCTTCGATATGTCTGCCAGGAATGATGTGATGTAGCCGATGCCGCCCATGTCGGCCGCGAGATTGTAGACCTGATCGATATTTTCTGTGGCGATCAGGCAGTTCTCCCACACCCGCAAGTCCAGAACCTTAAAATCATCCGCGGCTGAAGTTTCGTACTCAGGATATTTCAAATCGACCCCGCGTACCCAATGACCTTCGGCCTTCAAGCGTTTGACCAGATGATGACCGATGAACCCACCCGCACCCGTTACCAGAATCCGAGATTTAGTTTGCATTTGTGTTAACTCCCCCAAGGTAAAGTTTCAATTTTTTGCTTTTGCAGTTTTGATAAAAACCTTTGTGCAGCACTTCAACTTTTACGTAGCTACCACCTTCGATGTTCCAGGGCATGGCTATGCTCCGCCTTCTGGCGTTGCCGGACAAACTCGGCGTACCCCAAAATGGCGAAATACAGCAGTGGACAGTGCCAGCTCAACTCATCGTTAAAGAACGAATGCATGGTGAGCATGCCCAGCAGAGCAAACAGCTCTAGCGCAAGCTGGCGCTGGTCGGGGGAAAAATCATTGCTTCGGATGCAGCGATATAAATACCACCATGCCGCAATCAGGGCTCCAGCAAAAGGAATCAGACCCCAGAAACTGGTACCGATAAGAACTTCAATCCAGTCGCTGTGCATCATGGCCGCAGAACCCACGCCCAGTTTGCCCAGTACGGCAAAACGTCCGGCTGCATATGCTCCCAATCCCGTGAAGGGATGATGCATCAACTGCGAAATTCCGTAGGACCACCATGCGGTGCGGCCGCTCAGTGAACCAATGGCGGCATCCGACTGGTCGCGCTCGGCAACGCTCAACACCAGTTCCCATGCGGTGCTGAGCAGTCGATTGTTCAGGAGGATCGCCACCGTAACCAGCGGAGCAACCGCCAGGCCGCCCCAGAATGCCATTCGGCGCAGCCGCTGCGACAAAAGTACAATCAGCGCCACCGCGAAGAGGAAGGCCGCTTCCGAGTTTCTGGTCTTCGATAACACCATCGACACCAAACCAAACACCAGCAGCAGCATGTACCAGGCGCGATGTTTGACCGCACCGAAGACCGGCATCAACCGGCATAGCGCGACGATCGCCAATACACCGCCGGAGGTTCCGACGCTGTTCGATGCCTCCACCGGAACCACACCGGTGAGTCGGCCGCCGTCCATAGCCTCAGTCGGCCAGATTGGGAGATTGCTCCACACTCCGAGCAGCGAAACTCCATAGAACGTCAATGTCCAATCCACCAGACGCTTATAGGTGAAGGATCCCTCTGCGCTAGCAACGATCGCAGCTAGAAGTGAAACGTCCGCCAGAAATTCCAAAGATTTGTAAGCCGTCCACGAGGCGTTCACCGACCATGCGGTCGTCGCCAGGCATACCAGGCAATACACCGCCATCGCCCCCGGGATGCCGCGAAACAGAGCGCCGAGCCAGTTGGGCTTCTTTAGAATCAGGCGCACAATCAAGGTCAACGACACGAACGCTTCCGGAAGGATGCGCAGCATCGCAAACGCGTCCAGCGGATTCGCCTTCGCCTCGCTGACGTCACGAATACGAAACACCAGCATGCTGAAGAAAATGAAGAACCACAGGGGATGCCACCAGGTCCAGTTGTGCGCCAGTTCGCGCGCATTCTCCAATGCCTCTGGAGCCGCCTGAATCATCACAAACAGCAGAGGAACGGCCAAGCCGATGATCCCGGCAACCACCAACACTCCATAAGGAGACGACCCCGCCAGCAGTGAAACCGTCGCAGAAATCGAAAATCCGACCGCAATAAACAAGAGAAGCAGCCACACCGTCCGGCGCGGGCGCGCTTCGACAGCGTAATTCCTGCTCTCGAATTTCGGCGCTTCCGGTTTACTTCGCTCTAGAACGCTGTAGCTCATCGCCCCTCTTTCAATGCTTGCAGCACGCCATAGTAGGCTGGCTTTTTGCCGTACTCGTCGTCGAACAGCACTTGCTTGGCGTTGGGTAAATCTTCTCCACGCAAAAAGCTATAACGATCGGCGATTCCCCAGGTCATGAATCCCACGCAATTCGAGTCCTTCAGGCAGGTGCGGACCACGTTGTAATAAATCTCTTTCTGCTTCGCGAAAACTTCCGGAGAATCCGTCGGCCCCTGGTACAAATCCATTTCCGTTACATGCACTTTCACGCCGGTTTTGCGCGCGCTCTCCAGAAACAACTTGAACTCATCCAGATACGAGGGCCGCAGTTCCGGCATTTGCCAGTGCATCTCAGTGCCAACTGCGTCAATCGGTGCACCCGCCGCCTTGAGCCGGCTTACCAGCGCGAAGAATGCGTCGGCGCGATCCTTGTCAATGCCATCATGGCCAAAGGTGTCATTCAGCAGCAGCATCGCTTTAGGATTCGCTTCGCGCGCGTACTGAAACGCCTTCACGATATATTGCTCATCCCCCAGAATCCGCGCCCAGCACCCGTTATGCGTCGGGTTCGTGGGCTCGTTCACAACTTCCCAGGAATAGTAAGTATCCCCACCGTGTCGAACGACGGTTTGAATGTGCTCTTTCAGAATCTGATCGAGATCCTTCGCCGACCATCCCCCGCAATCTTCTCTTTGAAAGTTAAGCCACCGCGCCGATGTCATATTGCGGTACACCAGGCAATGTCCCATGAGCTTCATCTGATGCTGCTTCGCAAAGCTCATAGCTTCGTCCATGGGATCGAAATTAAACCGGCCGCGCTCCGGCTGAGTGATCCCCTGGAACACGATCGACACCCCGGCATTGAACTCCCTCGCCATCACTGGCTTGTAAGCGGGATCGTGGTTCCACATTCTGCCCTGGATCGTTGTACCCACCCAGAATTCCAATGGTTCAGCGGCCTGACGCAAGCTCTCGTTCCCACCGGCCTCTTTTCTCTGCGCCGCCGTCCACGAGGCAAGTAGCAGTATCATCGCCAGAAACGAGGGAATTTGCTTCATTACATGAGTCATCTTTAGGTGGTTACCCTCGTCTGATTACCGGGCCATTACACTCGGTCGTGAGACGCCAATTCCTCAGGATGACTTTCTTTCGCAATGCCGGCGGGATAGCCTGCCCGCACCAGCGCGTCTCCCGCATACCGAGTGACCAGTTCGATTTGTGATTCACTCAGCTTCTCGCGCCATCCGCCCACCGACCCGCTGCGCACAAAGCGCGCATCCTCGCGGTCGACGCGATGCTTGCGCAGCAACGTGCCCTTGCCCAGAGTCGCGCCTGAGTTCTTGGCCTTGTCTTCTTTCTCGCGCATCGCCCGTAGAGAATTGTTCTCCACAGCCCGGCGCACCAGTTCGCGGTCTCTTGAAATTCCCAGGAACTCCAGCATCTCCAGCAATCCGGTCTCGGTATCTTTGCGCAGATCCTCGTACCGCACCACCAGCAGATTCCCGTTCTTCGCCAAAGGACAGTTCATCCACGAGTCCACGTGCGCCTGCCATGATCCGAAGCGGGTCACCTTGCCCTCGAGGAAAGACTCCACGTACCCGTCCATGTCCTTGCCATTATCGAAGTACTGCGCGAACCCCATTTCCTTGTCGCGCGCCCAGTTCGAGAGCATCACATCGCGCAGATCGCGCATGAGGTAAATCGCCCGTTTGTACTCGGAACGATACATTTCGTGGGTCTTGATTAAGCGGCCGCCGTTCGGCAGCACCGGTTTCATCTCGCGGTGCGTACCCATTTCCGGCAAGACCTGATTCACGTTGAGAAATCCCGCATTGTCCTTGGTCAGAATTTCCATCAACACGAAACGCAGCCAGGTGTTCCCGGAGCGCTCGAACGAGGCGAATAGGACGTCCTTCTCATTCAGACCACGATGTTGCCACCATGCTTTGGGGAGACGAAGCTTGGTGCGCGAGGCTTTGTAACGTAGTTTCTTGAAAGTATTCATTTCTAAATTTCCCCTTGCAGAACCGGGCTCGGAATTGAAATCGACTGCGACTTGCGCCGAAGAATGTACATCGAGATGATGAACGCCGCGCTATTGGCGACGATGATGCTCCACACCACTCCCCACAAACCGAATGCTCGCGTTGCCGGGACTCCAATCACCAATGACAGAGCGCTGGCCACGATGCGCGCATAGAAGATTGAATCGGGAGACTCAATGGCCCGCAGCATGATCGCAGGTCCAAACGCCGCTGCCCACAATGTCGTTCCCAACGCAACATACGGGATGAAGTGCGCCACCTCGGTGTATTTCCCGCCGTACAGGACGTGAAAAACGACGCCTTTGAAGGGAATCAGCACCGCCCAGTACGCGATCGCCCCCGCCACAAACAACAGCGTGATGCGCCGCACCAGCGGGCCCGAACTCGAGATCCCTTTTTCGCGGCATACGCGCGCGGCATAGGGCAGAAACAGAATGGAAAGCGCCGTGTAACTCTGCTCCATTGGCAGCGACAGATTCATCAACGCACGCAACTGCCCGGCCTGAGACATCCCCGAAAACGCGCTCACCAGCGGGTAATACATGTAATACGGAATCCATGTAACCACTGAGACTGCCAGCGCCCAGCGTCCGTACTCCCAATGTTTATGCCACGCCTGCCGCGCCGTCGGGGCTTTCACTGTATCCGGCGGAAGCACCTTGTTCACCTGCGACAGCAGGAAGAATCCAGTGCCCAGCGCGCCAATTGCCATCAGGAGATAAGCCGTAAACGGCGAAATCAGCACCCGCTTGTAGGCCACGAACAGCCCGCCGGTGACCAGCACGCAATAAATGAATGCACCCACCGCGGCGCGAGCCGGAGCCAGATTCATGTAAAAAGCGCGGCGCAGCAACCAGAAAAACAAAATGCAGGGCGACGCGATCGCCACTCCCGCCAGCGCTCCCGGCAAGCCGTCAGCTTTTCCCAAGGCATAAACAACCGCTGCAGACCCACCCAGCAATGCCAGCCCAAACACGGTGAGGATTGCCTGAATTCCCAACAGTGCCTTCAAATAGCCGCGCAGGCATTGTCGATAAGCCGACCCGCTGAACACTCCCTGCGGCTCCGAGAGCAAGGCGTGATACACGTACGAAAGCAGCAGGAAAACTGAGAAGGCGAGTGAAAACGCGCCGTACTGCGCCGGCACCAGCCAGCGTGCAAGCAGAATTCCAATCAGAAAATTGGATCCCGAAATCAGCCCTTGATCCAGGATCGCCAGACCGCCCTTAGTGACCCAGCGCGCGAGTTTGCCGGAAAAGCCGCCCGCATCCACTTCGTCGTCCGCCGTAGCCACGACAACCGTGTCCTCGACGTACGCCGGATCGAGCAATTGTTCTGTATCGGATAAACTCATGATTTCGAAAACGTTCTATAAAATCGAACTGTTTACCTGCCCGCCGCTACCAGAAATCCTTCGTTCACCGATTGCGCCAGGCAATCGCCCAACTCCTGCCCTAGAAAACGCACTTGCGGCTCTTTCAACAGGCTCAAATGATCGCCGCTGATCTCCCGCAGATCCACTCCGTCCGCAGCCACCCGCCACCAGATCGCGTACGGATCATTCAAGCTCCCCACAGATTTTTCCTTCACGCGAAACAATGTCACTCGCCCCTTGTAAGGCTCGACGTCATATTCCCCGGCCGCCTTCGCGCACGCCTGTCTCACATTACGCAGCGCCCGGGGAAGCATTCGCAACTCAAGCCGCTTTCGCAGCGTCATCATCACAAAGCTGCCCTTCTTCAATACAAAACTCGCCTGCTCCTTCAGCGGCAGCCCCAGCAGATTCTTCAACTGTGAGCCTCGCGATTGCATCTTGCCGGGATAGGTATCGAATAACGCCAGCAGCGCCATTTCTTCCCCCTGCGCCTCCAATTGCTGGGCCATTTCATA
>QIAK01000423.1:17508-21147 GCA_003225515.1 Acidobacteriota bacterium
TCCAATGCGATATGGACCCTCCGGCTGAATCCGCCGGATCTCCTGCAAATACCGCTTCGCCATTTCTGGAATGCTGCTCAGGCACTCGCGTTTGCCGTCCAGACCTTGCGGCTGCAACGCGTAAAAAGGCTGGTCCGGTCCGAGATGCCGCGCCAGATCACGGAAGCCAACCACGTTCCCGCCCACTCCATGCACCATGAAGAAAGGAGCGCGCGTACCTTCCGCCTGAAGCGCGACGAGCGATGACCACGAACTCGACCATTTTTCCTGCCGCAGCAGGCCGGAAAGCTGTTCGACTGTGGGCGCCTGCAGGAGCGCTGCCAACGGAAGCCTCTGCCCGAGCGACTGCTCGATGCGGTGCATCAGCCGTGCCGCCAGCAAAGAATGTCCACCCAGTTCGAAGAAATTGTCGCGAATGCCAATCGGAGTTTTGTCGAGAACCGTCTCCCAAATCTTGACCAGCTGCGCCTCGAGGTCGTCAGTCGGAGCGACATATTCCTGCATCTCCGCGAAATCCGACGCCTTCGGCTCCGGCAGCGCTCGTTTGTCCACCTTGCCGTTCGGGGTTTTTGGCATTGCCTCAAGCAATACGAACGCCGAAGGCACCATGTAATGCGGCAGCTTCTGCTTCAGAAAGGTGCGCAATTCGCTGGCGGTCGGAACCTGCTCCCGCGAAGGCACCACATATGCCGCTAGACTCTTTTCACCCGACGCATTTTCGCGAGCCGCCACTACAACTTCTCGAACTCCCGCATGCGATCCCAGAACCACTTCGATCTCTTCCAGTTCAATGCGATAGCCGCGAATCTTTACTTGATCGTCGGTGCGCCCTGCGAATTCAATTTCGCCGTTCGCGAGATAGCGCGCCAGGTCGCCGGTCTTATACATCCGCGCTCCCGGCTCGCTGCTGAATGGATCTAATACAAACTTCTCCGCCGTACTCTCCGGGCGATTCAAATATCCCCGCGCCAACCCGGGGCCGCTGACGTATAAATCTCCTGCAATCCCCACTGGCAATGGTTGCAGATGCTTGCTCAGAATATGAATTCGTGTGTTGGCGATCGGCCGCCCAATCGGCAGCACCGCCGGAATCTCCTCTTCCCCCTTGGGCTCAAAGGATGTCACGATGACGCTGGTCTCGGTTGGGCCGTACGTGTTCACCCACCGCACCCGCGGTCCCGCAATCTTGCGCCATGCCCTCAACGCCGCGGACGATGCCTTCTCTCCGCCAACGATCACAATTCGCAGGCTTGCCGGCAACCGCATCGACGACTCCGAAAGTTCCCGCACCAGTTCGTGCCAGTAAGCCGTGGGCAGGTCGAGCGCGGTCACACCCTTTTCACCCACCCAGCGCAAAAAGTCTCCAATTGCCAGCGATGCCTCTTCCTCGCGTACTACCAGCGAGCCACCAGAAATCCACGTGGGGAAGATTTCTTCGACCGCAATGTCGAAAGAGATCGACGCGAATTGCGCCATCCGATCGGCCGCACTCAATCCGAACAGTTGCGAGGCCGCAACATTATGATTCACCAGCCCGCCATGCGTCAGCAACACTCCGCGCGGCTTACCCGTCGATCCGGATGTGTAAATCAGATACGCGAGATTGTCCGGCTTCACTCCGCTGCATACATTTTCGCGGCTCAGCCCGGCGAACATCTGCCAATCGGCATCGAGATTCACTACCTCGGCATCGAAGTCCGTCACTTCCGCCAGCAGCCCAGCCTGCGTCAGTACCAGCGAGGCCTGCGAATCCTCCAGCATGTACGTCAGCCGCTCTTTCGGATACGCCGGATCCAATGGCACGCACGCGGCGCCCGCCTTCAGCACCGCCAACAACGCGACCGGCAATTCCAGCGAACGCCGCAGACAAATACCAACCTTCGACTCCGGTCCAATCCCGCGCTTACCGAGAAAATGTGCCAGCTGGTTTGCCCGCTGATTGAGTTCGCCATAGGTCAGCGCTTGGCCGCCGTGCTCCACCGCATTTGCCCCGGGGGTACGCGCGACTTGTGCTTCAACCAACTGATGCATGCAAATTTCGTGCGGGTATTCGGTCTCCGTCTGGTTCCATTCCGCAAGCTGCCGCTGCTCCGCAGCCGACAACATCGGAAGCCGCGAGACCTTCTGCTCGGGATCGGCAACAATCGCCTCCAGCATCGTTTCAAAATGTCCCGCCATGCGCTCGATCGTTGCCGCGCTAAACAGGTCGGTACAATACACAAAACGCCCTTGCAGTCCGGAGGCGCGATCGTCCAGCTCCAGATCGAGATCGAATTTCGCAGTGCCGATCTCCAGATCAAGCTGGTTCAGGTCCCAACCGGGTTCGTACGCGGGCGTGGGCGGCACCAATGAAAACATCACCGGAAAAACCGGATTCCGGCTTGTGTCGCGCCTCACCAAAAGTTCTTCCACCAGCCGCTCGAAGGGTGAGTCATCGTGCGAGAGAGCACTCAGAGTCACTTTCCGCGTGTGCGTCAGGAGCTCGCGAAAGCTGGGATCGCCCACCAGCTTCAATCGCAGCGCCAAAGGATTCTGAAAGCAACCAAGCAGCGACTCCAGTTCCGTATGCTTTCGCCCTGAAGTCACCGTGCCCAACACGAAATCCTCCTGCGCGCTGTAGCGCCGCAGCAGTGCGGCAAAGCAGGCAAGAATAGTCGTGAAGAAGCTGGTGTGCTCGCAGTTCGCCAGTTGATGCAGCCGCTCAGAAAGACTTTTGGGAAATGCAAAGCGATACATCGCTCCGCGAAAACTCTGCAGCGCCGGGCGGGGATAATCCGTCGGCAACTCCAGCACCGGAACCTCGCCATCCAATTGGCTCGACCAGTACGCCCGCGATTCTTCGAGTTGTGCGTCGTTCAACGATTGCCGCTGCCAGCGGGCAAAATCGGAGTACTGCAAGGTCAACTCCGGCAAGGGAGAAGCCTTCCCTGCCAGAAGTGCGTCGTAGATCTTTACCAGCTCCGGCAGAAAAACGTTATAAATCGAGAAGCCGTCAAAAATAATGTGGTGCAGAAACAGATACAGCCGGTAATCTTCGTCGCCAAACTGCACCAGCAAGGCCCGTAGCAGAGGACCATTTTCCATATCGAACGGAAGCCTGGCTCGTTCTCGCCCAAGTCGAAGCGCTTCGGACTCCCGATCGCCCGCCGGCTTATGCCGTAGATCCACAACTTCAAGTTCCGGCTCATACGGCGCCTGCACGACTTGCACCGGCTGGCCTTCGATTACCTTGAATGTCGTACGCCAGGCTTCATGCCTGCGAATAATTTCAGCCAGACTTCGTCGCAACGTCGGCACATCCAGCGTTCCACGACGCGAAACCGTTACCGACTCGTTGTAGAGGTCCTTGGCGAACTGGCAGTGCAGCCATATCTGCTCTTGCGCGAACGACAGTGGCGCCGGCCCGGCTTCGTTGTGACGCGGAATCACCGGCGCGCTCTCTGCTTTCTGCGAAACGCGTGACTGCAAATATTTCTTGATCAACGCCTGCTTGTCGCTCAGAACATGTTTCTCGCTCAGGCCCTGTTTGTCGCTCGACCCCTGCGCCTCGTACGGACAACCCGAACTTTTTCCCGTCGGGGACGCCGCATCCGGTTTCGCGGGTTGCGTCAAGTCCGATCTATCCCGCTTCGACGGCTC
>QIAK01000423.1:21392-23965 GCA_003225515.1 Acidobacteriota bacterium
ATCACGGCAATCACCGCTTGCCGCTTCTGGATCCGCTTTCCGCCCATCTCGCGATCCGACGGGCACATCCGGGCCGTATGCTGGCTGGGGCTTTCATAGCGCAGCATTTCTTCGATCGCCGACGGTATTAACGACAAATCGCCGCGCAGCCGCGCCATCTCGGCTGGATTACGCAGCAACGTCAGGACACCATTACCAATTAAATTGGTAGTGGTTTCCTGCCCGCCCACCATGGTCACAATGCAATTCGAAATCACTTCTTCTTCGGTCAGCCGGTCGCCATCGATCTCCGCGGTCAATAACGAGTGAATGATCCCCTCGCGCGGATGTTCGCGCTGTTGCCGAATCGCATCCCGGAAATACTCCGTCATTCCGGCAACCGCTTGCAGAACCCTCGGCTAGCGCCCCGGATCGTGCTGAAAATTTCCCAGCATCTCGGCAACATCCCCCGACCACTGCTTCAATTGCACATGATCGCGAGTCGGAACACCCAGCATCTCCGCCGTGACGATTGCCGGCAGATGCTTCGCCAACTCCGCAATCACGTCAATCTCAGCTTTCGACTCCAACCCATCAAGAAGATTTTTAGTGATATCCCGGATGTGCCCGCGCAATTGCTCGACCCGCGCTGGAGTGAAAGCCTTCGAGGACAATCCGCGCAAGCGCGTATGCGCCGGGGCATCCAGGAACAGCATCTGCTTCACCATCACACTGGCGATAGGATTCAGCGAAGACAGTCCCATCTCGTCCAACTGCGCCGGAGTCGGAGTCCGATCGGCCGAGAACGACAGGAGCACTTCCAGAACGTCTGCATAACGCGTCACTACCCAGGCGTGCAGAAACGGATCCCAATGCACAGGATCTTCCGAGCGCATCCGCCGGAAAAGCGGATAGGGATTCGCCAGCACCTCCGGATCAAGAAGGTGATATAGGCTCATCGCCGCTTCCCGGCTTTCCAGCCGTGGTGGAGTGTTTGCGCTAGACACGAGCGTCATGTACCCCTGGCACAGAAACGTTGGTGTTGCCTTCCACTTTGGCCAAAATCAGATTTTCAATTTCTGTCGACATTTCGGCGACCGTCGGATGATCGAATAACTTCAGCAGCGTCAAATCAACGCCAAACGTCTCACTCACTCTGGCGATCACTTGCGTCCCCAGCAACGAGTGCCCGCCCAGTAAGAAGAAGTTGTCGTTCACGCCAACGTGATCGAGCTTCAACAAGGGAGCGAGAATCTTCACCAGCTCTTCTTGCACTATCGTTTGTGGCGCAACGTAGGACTCATCCGCGAGCCGGTTGCCATTAACACTCGGCAGCGCCGTCCGATCAATTTTTCCCTGCGAGGTTACGGGCAAGCTGCCAATCGATACAAACGCGGACGGAACCATGTAGTCCGGCACACGCTCCCGCAAGTATTCCCGCAACAATGAGGCGCTTACCGTAACTCCCGGTGAAAGGACCAGGTATGCGATCAACTGTTTCTCGCCGGGCGTATCTTCCGTTGCTGTGACCAGGCTGGCCTGCACCGCCGGATGCTGATTCAACGCCATCGATATCTCGCTTGGCTCCACACGATAGCCGCGGACTTTGACCTGCTCATCCACTCGTCCCAGAAATGCGATTGCGCCGCTCGGCAACCATCGCCCAATATCTCCCGTGCGGTACATGCGCGCGTCAGGCACCGTGCTGAAGGGATTCGAAACGAAGGGCCCAGACCTGCGCCTGCAATATAAATTTCTCCCGCGCCTTCGGTTACTGGCTGCTGCCGTTCGTCCAGAATGTAAATCTCGACTCCATCGATTGGGCGTCCAATGGACGGTGCCTGAGTTGACGAACTCCCCGCCGGAATCACTCCCGAAGTGCTCACCACGGTGCACTCCGTCGGTCCATAATTATTCACCAGTACAAACGGCAGCCGTGCCGGCGGATATACCCTCAAAGTGTCCGCGCCCGTCAGCAGAAATCGCAAAGCAGTCTCTTCCGGCCACTCGAGCCGTAATAAACTTTCCGCCATCACAGTAGCCGCGAAGCAGATCGTGATCTTCTTGGCCACAATCCAGTTGCGCAAAGCAGTAGCGTCGTTCCTTACCATGTCGTCCGCCAGGTGCAAACTCGATCCCGATACCAAATACGACCACATCTCCCACACGGCGGCATCGAATCCCAGCGCTGACTGTGCACTTGCGCGGTCGGCAAGCGTTACCCGAAATGCCCGCTGATGCCAGCCCACTAAGTTCGCCAGTCCGGAGTGAATCAATTCCACTCCCTTCGGCTGTCCCGTGGAACCGGAGGTGTAGATGATGTAGGCCAAGTCGTCCGCGCCCGCGCCGTTCTCAGGCGCGGCATCGGACTGGGCAGCGATCTTCTCCGCTTCGCCATCCAGCGTAATTACGCGCCACCCGCCCGAAGGAAATCCTTGCGAGAGCCGTGATGTCGTCACTAAAACACTCGCGCCTGAATCGCGCAGCATGAAGCTCATGCGATCAATCGGATGTATCGGGTCCAGAGGCACGTAGGCTCCGCCGGCCTTCAGAATCGCCAATGCGGCGACCACCATTGCAGGCGAGCGGTCCAG
>QIAK01000424.1:0-6214 GCA_003225515.1 Acidobacteriota bacterium
GAGGGCTGTATCCGACCAGGGATGATTTTTGCCCGACTGTGCCAGCGAAATGGAGGGCGTGAAACTGACGAAAATTAAGATGAGTAGGAAGAGCGTGAAAAATCGAGCAAAAGAACGACCAAGCGGAGAACTAGCTTGCAGGGGCATCATGGCTCCTTGGTATGAATGTGTCTGCCAAATCGTTAATGTTACGCCTTTTTATGAATTTTCCGGGGTTTAATTTGGGAGCATCCAGAGGTAAACTAGAAAACCGACGGGGCGAATACAGGGCGAATGCGAACGTTTCGAAGCCGCGGTCAGGCATTCGGCGTGATGAACAGTACTGGTGCCATTGGTCTGTGTCAGCGACATTGTCGTGACTGACCAGCGCGTTCCTGCTCGTCCAAGCTGAGGTACAAGCTCACGATTAGCTGCCGCGGGGATGATCGCGGGAATGATGAGGGCGAGGCGGAGTCACGCGGGTAGACATCCGCAATGATTGCCTAAAGGCGGACGGCCGACGACCAACGACGGCCTTCCCACCCTCCTTGGCCTCCTCGTCCCGGGCCCTTTACACTAGAAACGTGAAGATCGCGCTGGGCCAAATCAATCCCACGGTCGGAGATTTCTCCGGCAACGCGGCAAAGATGGTCGATTATTCCCGCCGCGCGCATACCGCGGGAGCCGGGCTGATTCTATTTCCCGAATTGTCGGTGTGCGGCTATCCTCCGCGCGATCTGGTCGAGCGGCCTTCATTCGTTGCGCGTAACCGTGAGACCGTCGAGCGGATCGCGGCGCAAACCAGCGGAATTGCCGTCATCTGCGGCCTGGTCACGCCCGCCCACTCCGATACCGGCAAGGCGGCAATGAATTCCGCGGCCCTGCTGGTGGACGGTAAAGTCGCTTTCATCCAATCGAAAATGTTGTTGCCTACCTACGACGTCTTCGACGAGATGCGCAACTTCGCTCCCGCCGGCAAGCAGGAGTTGTTTCCGTTCTGCGGTAACCGCATGGCGTTGACCATTTGCGAGGATGCGTGGAACGACAAGCAGTTCTGGCGCAAACGGCTGTACACGGTAGATCCCGTGGAGTCTTTAATTCAGGCGGGCGGAAACTTTGTTCTGAATATTTCCGCCTCGCCATTCTGGATTGGTAAACGTGAATTCCGCCGCGAAATGCTGGCCAGCATCGCCCGCCGCCACAAAGTTCCAGTCGCGCTGGTCAATCAAGTCGGCGGTAACGACAGCCTCGTATTCGACGGTTCCAGTGTCGTGCTCAATCGCGAGGGACAGGTGATTGCGCAGGGAAAATCCTTCGAAGAAGACCTGATTTATTTTGACTCGCAAAGTTTGACGGGTGAAATGCACGAACAGATTACCGGTGAGGAGGCCAGCGTTTATTCCGCGCTGGTGCTGGGCACCCGCGACTACATGCAAAAATGCGGATTTCGTAAGGCCATCATCGGCCTCAGCGGCGGCATTGATTCTGCCCTGACGGCCGTCATCGCTGCGGACGCGGTGGGGCCAGAAAACGTAATTGGCGTCGGCATGCCCGGCCCTTATTCTTCGCAAGGCTCCATCGACGATGCCCGTGCTCTCGCAAAGAATCTTGGCATTCGATTCGAATTGCTGTCGATCAATTCCGCCTACGAGGCTTATCGCAAAACCCTGCACGATGTGTTCGCGGGGATGAAGGAAGATGTCACCGAAGAAAATATACAATCGCGCGCTCGCGGTACCATGCTGATGGCCTTGTCTAATAAATTCGGGGCGATCGTCCTCTCCACCGGGAATAAAAGCGAATTAGGCGTGGGCTACTGCACCCTGTATGGCGACATGGCCGGGGGCCTCGCCGTTATTTCCGACCTGCCGAAAACTCTGGTATATCGGGTCAGCGAGTATGTAAATTCGCGGCGCGCTGTGATTCCGCAGGCCACGCTGGAAAAGCCACCTTCGGCTGAGTTGCGGCCCGACCAGAAAGACAGCGACTCGCTCCCGCCCTACGAAGTGCTCGATGCCGTGCTCGAAGATTACGTCGAAGATTCTCATGCAGCGGAGCAGATCGCGTCCGATCACGGATTCGACGTCGAACTTGTGCGGCGAGTCATGCGTATGGTCGACCGCGCCGAATACAAGCGCCAGCAGGCTGCCCCCGGTCTCAAGATTTCTCCCAAGGCCTTCGGATACGGACGCCGTTTCCCGATTGCCGCCAAGTCTGAACTTTGACGGCTGATTTGAAGTATCCTGATAATTCGCTTCCAAAAGATTTTAGATACTGAATTGCGAAAGGAAAAAATGCGCAGTCTTCTACATTCCATTGTCATCCTGATGTTTGCAGTTGGCTTCATGGCAGCTCAGACTACCCCGGCGAAGCCGACCATGGTGAAGCCCGGCGAGAAAGCACCCGAGAAGCTGGGAACTCACGCCAGTGCAGATCTTCCCTCTGAGGCAACGGTTGACGCCTTCCTTCATCAACAGTTTGGTTACCAGGCGGATTTGACCTGGAAGATTTCCAGCATCAAGCCATCCCCGATTGCGGGCCTGGCTGAAGTGAACGTCGTTCTTGCCAGCCCGCAAGGCCAGCAATTGACCCGATTTTACGTTGCGGCCGATGGGGAGCATGCCCTGGTTGGCGACATGATCCCGTTCGGCGCGCGACCTTTCGAACCGGCAAGGCAGAAGCTTGAGAAGGGACTTAGCGGCCCGGAACGCGGTCCGAAAGATGCTTCCGTGACGATTGTCGAATTTGGTGACCTGCAGTGTCCCGCCTGCAAAGCGGCGCAGCCTACCATTGAAAACCTGGCAGCCGCCGAGCCCAAGGCCCGCTTTGTGTTTCAGAATTTTCCTCTCGACATGCACAATTGGGCGGCGAAGGGTGCGGCTTACGCCGATTGCGTGGGGCGTGCATCGAGCGACGCCTTCTGGAAGTTTCTTTCCAAGACGTACGAAACTCAGTCTGACATCACCGCCGAAAATGCGGATGAAAAGCTGACCGCAATCGCCGATGGCGTGGGCCTGAAAGGCGCCGACATCGCCGCTTGTGCCGCCAAACCAGAAACCAAGGCGCACGTCGACGCCTCGCTTGCCCTGGGCAAGTCAGTGGAAGTGACCGGTACGCCCACGCTGTTCATCAACGGACGCAAGGTCGGAAGCTTCGATCCTCGCATGTTGGACGTGTACAAGAACCTGGTGGAATTCGCGGCGAAAGAAAAGTAATCTCGGTGACGGCGTCCGGAGAGAAAGATTAGTCCGCTGAAAAACTGCTACTTTTCAGTCAACCAGATCTCCGGCGTTATAGGGTTAATGTTCGCCAGCACGTGCGGTGTCAGCACGATCATGAGTTCGTCCGTATTTTCCTGCTTGGAGTTGTTTACCATCGCCTGATTCAGGATGGGCAGGAAGCCAAGCCCTGGAATACCGCTCATGGAGCGCGTATCAGTCCGCGATACTTCACCGGCGACGACGGCGGGCTCGCCGTCTTTCAAGTTAATGCTGCCCTTATATTCGCGGTTCGAAATGATTGGGACTCCATCGTTCGATTGTCCCGTCAGTGAACGCACTTGCAATTCCAGTTGCAGGCTGACGGAGCCGTCGCCGTGCACGGTGGGCTTGGCCTTCATGGTCAAACCCAAATCTTCGTAGCTGACCGAAGGGAACGGCGCCTGGTAACTCTGATTTCCCAACACCGCCGAAATCGCGGGTGAGTTATAAATCGGCGCATAGCTTGCATTTAAAATCGGATACTTGGAACCCAGATGGAACGTAGCGTCCGTGCCCTGACCGGCGCGCATGCTCATATCCTCCAGGCTGCGCACCCACGACTCGTTCAGCGAAAGCATCGCCGCGAAATGGTCGAGACTCACGCCGCTGAACGTGAGTCCGCCTCCGAACGTGGCCAGCGGCTGGCTGAAAATGGAATTCTGCTGTCCTCCCAACTGCGCCAAAAGCCCTGAAAGCGCGGTACTGCCCGCCTGGTTGATGCCGCCCGACGCGATCAGTTGGTTAATGAGGTCGCCAATATTCTGTCCCGCCAGCCCGACCAGCGCCACGGCCGGAATGTTGAACATGTTGAAGGTATTCGGTATGTGCACGCCAATATTGCGCGTGAGTTGATGATTGATCTGGAGCACGCGAATGTCGAGCATGATCTGCGGCCGCTCGTTGCTCAGTTGTTGCAATAGCGTTGAGCACGCATCCAGAATGCGTTGTGGGCCGCGCACTTCCACCGTATTTGCGGTCTGCCCGGAGTTTACGAAACGCAAGTCGAACATATTGCGCATCGTGGTCACCAGATCGGTGGCTTCCTGGGGTGTGGAATGCGGCGGCAGAATAAATGTCCGCAACGACATGCGGTCGAACTGCTTGTGGTTCTCCACATTGTTGGCGGCGATCAGCATCTGATGCGTGTCCAGGGCCGACCACATCGTCTTGCTGACCTCGCAGATGAGTCGCAGCGCGGTGAAGAAATCTACATCATCCACATTGAACACCACCTGCCGCTTGGGTACAGAATCGTCAAACTGCGCCTTCACACCGTATGCCGCGGACAATTGTTCGAACAGGCCGCGAACCTCCCCTGTGTAGTGGAACGTCGCCCGATCGTTGCTCGGCTCCAGGTGAATTTCGCCGGAATCCTCCAGACGCGCCGGCAATGGCCGTGGAAGCGCCGGGGCCATTTCGCTGGTGGCCTCCGCCAGTCGCTCCCGCGCGTATTGATTGTCGGAATCGAGTTCTACCGCCGCACGAAATTCCGCAGCAGCCCGCATGCGCGCATCTTCCAGCAGCAGCAGGTTTCCACGTTGCACGTGGTTGAAAACCAATTGTGACTTGACGACTTCGCGGGCGGTCAGAAACTGCATGTTCTGCGGCGCCAGCCGCGCCGCTTCATCGAATTGGGCAAACGCCTCTTCCGGGTGTTGATGGTCCTGCAACTTCACGCCTTTTTCGAATGCGCTCTTTGCCGCCTTGAGATCTTTTTTGGAAGCGATGCAGTTCACCCCGCCCGGAACTCCGTTGCCGCAAGAAATGGGCGGAGCAGAGGAGACGTCGCCAGAAGCGAATGCAGGCATGGCAAACGCCAGCACGATTCCCATTGCAATGATGAACGCCGCCCGCATCGTTTAGATTTTAACTTGGTTTCCGCGAATTTCACCTGCGCCAATAGGACCTGGTACCTTTGGTCTCAACTGGCTGAGGCGAACTTCTGCCGCATATTCCGAAGAACGAAGACACCATCGCAGGCTTGCGACGTTTTTCGTGGACGAACGCTCTAACCTTACGACACCATCAAGCGCTCTATTTTTCGCGCCTTGCCCGTATCCTCGTCGCAATCGATCACCACCGCGCACAGGCGCGCATCGCCCGTTGCAGGCTCGAAACGCACCGGCATGCCATTCAGAAACTTCCCCACAACCAGTTCCTTCTTGACCCCAATCACGCCATCATAAGGGCCACTCATCCCCACGTCGGTAATGTAGGCGGAGCCATTGGGCAGAACCCGTTCGTCGGCTGTCGGCACGTGCGTGTGCGTACCCACCACCGCGGTCACGCGCCCGTCCAGATACCAGCCCATAGAAATCTTTTCCGAAGTCGCCTCGGCGTGGATGTCCACCAGGATCACCTTCGCCTGAATTTTCTTCAGCAAGCTGTCCACCGTGCGAAACGGATCGTCATTCGAGGCCATGAACACGCGCCCTTGCAGGTTTATGACGGCATAGGGGATTTTGCCCTTAAAGCCCTCATATACGCCCGATCCCGGCATGTCCGATGGATAATTCGCGGGACGCAGCACGCGCCGCGCCGGCCCATGCCCGTTGCCCTCGATCATCTGGAAGTAGTCGACGATCTCGCGCTTATCCCAGACGTGATTTCCCGTGGTAATGACATCAATGTTCAAGTCGAAGAGCTCTTCGGCCAGAGCGGGGGTAATCCCAAATCCTGCCGCAGAATTCTCGCCGTTGGCGATGATGAGATTGATGGCGTGATCGCGCACGATTCCCGGCAGCCGGTCTTTGACGATGTTTCGCCCCGGCCGTCCAAAAATGTCGCCAATAAAAAGAATTCGCATGTCCAGCGAACCGAAATTCGATGGTAACACGCGGTGGGGTTGGTCGCTGGCAGCGGCTTGTGGATTCCAGGCGGGTTTAGTGCGGCAGTTTCGGAAGATCGGCTCGTGCGCTTGTGTGTATCACTGTCGCCGCTTGGTTATCGGATGTGAGTACCACGTCGGAAACTTT
>QIAK01000424.1:6256-14909 GCA_003225515.1 Acidobacteriota bacterium
CTAAGGCATTTATGCGTGTTTATTCGCAGCGCAGCGCCACCATGGGATCGACTTTGGCGGCACGACGTGCAGGGATGTAGCAGGCCAGCAGCGCCACGGCGCCCAGGATCAAGGAAACAGCGACGAACGTCACTGGATCGGTAGGGCGGACCTCAAACAACAGATTTGACAAAAAGCGCGTGATGGCTAGCGCGCCGGCACAACCCACTGCCACTCCTAACCCGGTCAGCATCAAACCGTGCCGGATCACCAGAGCAGTCACATTTCGACCGCTCGCTCCCAAAGCCATCCGAATCCCGATCTCCTGCGTCCTCTGTGTTACAGCATAGGAGATGACGCTGTAGATTCCCACCGACGCGAGCGCGAGCGCCAGAGCAGCAAACGTTCCCAACAACAGCATGACGGTCTGTCCCTGAAGAATTGGCCCCGCAACAATCTCTTTCATCGTACTGATGTCCGCCAGAGGGAGATCTTTGTTCAGGGCCGCAACTTCACGGCGGACGGCATCGAATACCGTGGTGGGGTCCGAGCTGGTTCGGATCATAATATTGCGGGGATCGAGCTGCCACGGATACTGCGTGTAGGGAACGTAGAGCTCTGGCTTGGCGCCTTCATATTGACCTCTGCTCATTACGTTTCCCGCGACTCCGACCACCGAAAGCCATGGAGCCTTTGGATTTTGAGTATCTGTTTTCAGTGTCTTCCCGAGGGGATCTGTTCCTGGCCAGTATTTGTGTGCCAGTTCCTCGCTGATGATGACAACGGGCTGGGAGCTGTTGGTATCAGCATCCGTAAAGGCTCGCCCCTCGCGCAACGGAATGCCCATCGTGCGAAAGTAGTGAGGGGCGACGACCACATAATTTGCGTCGGGAATTTCGCCAGCCGGCGGATTGGGCTGATCAGCAGTTACGAAACCCATGCCAGCCCAGTCATTCATAGGCACGCCGCGGGAAACGCTCGCCGCCTCTACTCCCGGGATTGATTCGATCCTCGACAACAGCTGCTGAAAGAACTCCGCCTGCTGGCGCTGGTCTTTATACCGGGGATCTTCCAGCGGCACTCTCAGGGTCAGCAGGTTTTCCGCATTAAATCCAATGTTGACCCGGCGAAGATGCACCAGCGTCTTAATCATCAGACCGGCTCCCACTAGTAGCGCCAGTGCGAATGCAAATTCGGAAACCACAAGCGCATCGCGCAGCCGACGGCTTCGAGTGCTCCTGGTGGGCCCTTTGCCAGCCTCCTTCAACGCGTCGTTAACATTGAGCTTTGACGCGTTCAACGCCGGCACCAAACCGAACCCAATTCCAGTTCCCAGCGCGACGAGAAAACAAAAGATCAATACAACGCCGTTGATTCCGCTGCCGTCGCTATTTGGCGTTCCCGGTGGAGACACTTTCATCAATATCTGCGAGCCCCAGTACGCGAGTGGGAGGCCGACACCCGCACTGATAAGCGAAAGTAGCGTGCTCTCGACGAGGAGCTGCCGCGCAATCCCGAGCCGAGTTGCGCCGAGCGCACTGCGAACGGCGAATTCTCTTTGGCGGCCGGTTGCCCGCACCAGTTGCAGATTGGCCACATTGGCGCACGCGATCAATAGCACCAGGGCCACGCCGCCCAACAGTACCAAAAGAGCAGGGCGCGTGTACTCCACCGCCTGATCGTGCAAGCTGACCACCGCTACTCCCCAACCTTTGGACTCCGGGAATTGCTGCTCGATGCCCTTGGCGATCGTATCCATTTCCGCCTGCGCTTGGGCCAAGGTTACTCCACGTTTAAGCCGGGCTATTACATGATAGGCATGACGAGTGCGTTCCGCTGCCTTAAGATCCAATCCTGACGCCCATACCCGGACGTTCGTCGTGTAGGGCGCGGCGTAATCGTCAGAGAAACTTGCTGGCATGATGCCAACGACTGTGTGGCTCTCTCCGTTCAGCGAAATCTGCTTTCCAACCAGAGCCGGATCGCCTCCATAGTATTGCTGCCAAAGTCCGTAACTCAAGACAGCTGCCGGAGAGCTCCCTAGCTTGTCTTCCTCGGGCAAGAAAACGCGCCCTCGTAGTGGCTGTACACCGAGTACTGAGAACAAACTGCTGGTGACTCGCTGAGCGGGAATCTCCTGCGGTGTTCCGCTCCCAGCGAGGCTGAAGGAGATGGCGTCGAATGCTGCCAGATCGGTGAACACATGATTCTGATGGCGCCAGTCGAGATAATTGGCCACGGAGACTATGTTCTCTAACCAGCCGCGGTGCGGATTCTGCTCCCACACCGTCACCAGTTGGTTTGCGTCTTTATAGGGAAGCGGTTTCAACAGGACGGCGTTTATTGCGCTGAAGAGGGCTGTGTTGGCTCCAATCCCCAACGCCAGCGTAACCACGGCGATGGCGGTGAAGCCAAGGTTCTTGCGCAGTTGTCTTCGTGCATAGCGAACGTCTTGGAGGAGTCCGATCATCTCAATTCCACTCCTTACTCATACCATTCGCGACCATAACGAAAGCGAGAGATATCATCCCGCCCGCCCTCAGTGAAGGCATAACCGACGCCATTAGGGGAACCTGAACGTCGATCATGGGAGACCATCTAACTCTCGTCCGCTGGCCGCATTGAGCCAAGAGCCGAATCTGTCGAAGCAAGACTTTGACCACTCTACCCTGGGAAGGTAACCCGTTAATTGCAACGGAAATAGCGAATACGGTTGTGGCAAGCAGAAACACTTTCCGCCCGTCCCTGGACACGTGATGTCCGGAAACGAACAGAAACAATCAAGATCTTAGTTTCGGGAATCCAACTCCGCCGTCCTTAAGAAGTCATAGTTTCCCGCCGGATTCAGTTTCAAATTCCGTACTCGCTGCGTGTGCACCAGCACATTATCGAGATACCAAAGATTTATGTAGGGCATGTCGTTGGCCAGAATGCGTTGCACTTCGGCATAAAGAGGCTTGCGCACCGCGGGGTCGATCACTTGCCGGGCTTTATCGATCAAGGCGTCGAGCTTGGGATTCGAATAATAACCGCGGTTGGCCCCGTTCGGCGGAAATTTCGAGGAGTGAAACGCATATTCAAAAATGTCAGGATCCTCGTTTCCCCCGATCCAGCGCAATCCATACATCTGAAATGCCCCGTGCTGCACGTCCGCAAAAAACGTGGCGAACTCGAAACTGCGAATATCGAGCGCAATCCCCGCCTCGCGCAATTGCTGCTGCATCACCGCCACCATCAGACGCGTGTTCTCATCGGTCGAAGTCTTCATGGTGATATGGAACCGCACGCCGTGCACCGCCGGATAGCCCGCGGCATCGAGCAACTGGTTGGCCTTGCTGACGTCGTGATCGTAGGCCGGCACGCTTCCGTTGTAGGCCCAGCTTTGCGGCGGCAGAACGCTGCGCGCCGGTTTCGCTTGTCCCCGCCACAAGTATTCGATCATCGGCCCACGATCGATGGCATAGGCGATAGCCTGCCGCACCCGTGCATCTTTCAGGATTGGATCCCGCAGATTGAATCCCAGATAGGCCAGGCGCGTCCCCGCAGCATGCTCGACCGCCAGATTGGGATCGTGCGCCAATGTAAATACGGTATCTGGCGTAAGTGAGTTGATGGCCACATCGCCGCTCCCCTTGCGTAGTTCGAGAGCCTCAGTGGTCGCGTCGGGGACAATCGCAAAGCGAACCCGCGCCAGCTTGGGCCGCTCGCCCCAATAATCGTCGTTCCGTTCGATGATCACATCCCGGTCGGTCTCCGCGCTCACAAACTTGAACGGGCCGGAGCCGATCGGATGCCGCGTCATCTCATCCCCGCTGCCATCCGGCACAATGCCAATCGCGCCGTCTGACATGTTCCACAACAGGGTGGCATCCTGTTGCTTCAAGTGAAAAATTACCGTGGCATCGTCAGGCGTTTCGATGTGATCCACAAACTTGTAAACCGCAGCTTTGGTGCTGCGAATCTTGCCTGTCAGCAACGACTCGAAGGTCCACTTCACATCACCCGACGTCAGTGGCCGCCCATCGTGAAACTTGACCCCGCGGTGAAGATGAAAGATGTAAGTGAGCGGATCGGGAATTTCCCAGCGCTCGGCCAGTCCGGGAGCAACATTCAAGTCCTCATCCCGCGACAAAAGATCGTCGAAGATCAGGTTGTCGATGCGCTCTGAAAACGCGTCGATTCCCACTCGAGGGTCCAGATTCGTCGGACTCGACTCGATCACCATGACCAGCGTGTTTGAATCAGGTTTCGCCGAACAGGACAGGAGCGGCAGAATCGCGAACGAGAGCAGCGCAAGAACAAGACGGCGTCGGACCTCGGACTTCGGACCTCGGCCGTGCAGGTCTGAGGTCTTAGGTTCGAGGTCCGAAGTCCTGCTCTCACGCATACGAAATTTTCCCCAGCACCGCCGCTCGCTTCGCTCCCGTGGCCGACGGTACATTCGACGGCCGGTGGTTCCAGGTTTCGTATGCGAGCACGGCAAACGCGACCGCTTCTTTCGTTTCCGACGGCAGCCCGAATTCATCAGAGAATCGCAGTTTGACTCCGAGCGGCGCGAGCCGTTCCTCAAGCATCGCCACCAATGTGGCATTTCGAGCGCCGCCCCCGGAAACAATCATTTCACGAGGTGAATCCGCTCCGCCCGATCGTGCAATCACAAATCGCCGCACCGCATCGACAATCGACCGCACCGTCAGCGCAGTAGCGGTTGCCACGACATCTTCGGGACGAGAGCGCCCGCACCGCCGCAAGAACTCGCGAACAAATTCGCGGCCGAATTCCTCGCGTCCGGCAGTCTTCGGCGGTCTTGAGCGAAAGAATTCACCCTTCATAATCTGATCGACCACCGTTTCCAACACTTTTCCCGACGCGGCAATCTTTCCCCCGCGATCAAATGCGCATCCAAAGAGCGTTTCGGTTACGGCGTCGATCACCATGTTTCCGGGTCCGGTGTCGAACGCGAACACTCGGCTGGCGTCGGCGCCCGCGGGAATCGCCGTCAGATTCGCGATGCCGCCAATATTTTGTAAAATCCTGCCGACGTGAGCGTCACGAAAAAGCAGGTAGTCGAGATAAGGGACGAGCGGCGCTCCCTTACCACCAGCCGCCATATCCGCGGGACGAAAGTCTGATATCACGGGCACGCCCACCCTGGCCGCGATCACAGCGCCTTCTCCCGTCTGCCAGGTCGCAGTCACTCTCCGTCCGAGAAATAGTTGCGCGTCGCCCTGGTGATAAAGGGTCTGCCCATGGCAGCCGACCAGCTCCGCCTTCATGCGGAAGCGTCGTTGCGTAGCCAGCACCGCATCCGCATATAACTCGCCCAAAAGAAAGTTAAGCCGCGCCAGGTCTGCAACGCTGGCCTGATCTGCGTTCATCGCCGCAAGCACCGCAGCCCGAACCTTCGCAGGATAAGAAAACTCCGCATGCCCCAGGAGTTTGATGGTGTGGCGCGGGCGTCCCCGCCCGCGACTGCCGAAAGCTGCGCGCGAAGTTTCGCCCGAGCCCAAACCCGCTGCCGCCCCAACCCGCACCAAAGCAACATTAATGCCGTCAGCAGAAGTCCCACTCATCACTCCGGCCACGATCATGGCTGTGCTCACGCGCGCGACCGCCGCTTGTCTGCCCGACGCCCGAACGGTTCGAGCCGCACCTGCTCGCCAAATTCCCACAACCGCCGAGTCAATCTCTCGATCACGGCCGCGCTTGGGATCGTGCGGGCACTCCTGCCCGCGACGGCCCACTTCTTTTTAAAAGTCGACACGCGGCGCGCCGCCTCTCCAACCCGGCGGGCGAATTTCGAATCTCTTTCCGCAGCCCTGGCCAACTCCTCATGCGCCTGCAGAATGTAATCCTCGCGATGGCAGATCAGGCAAATGTCTCCACCGGCGCGCACAAACTCAATCGCGGCTTCTCCGATCGGCGCAGCCGAAAGCACTCCGCCCATTTCAAGATCGTCCGACACAATCAAATTCTTATATCCGATTCGCTTGCGCAGAATATCGCTGATCCACACCTTCGATAGCGACGCCGGCCTCCGATCTCGCGTGACCTGCGGATACGCCGCATGCGACACCATCACCATCGGCAGTTGCGGGCGCAGCGTCCGGTAGGGAAGCAGATCCTCCGCCCACATCTTTTTCAAGGGCTTGTCGATGACCGGCAGTTCATGATGGCTGTCGAGTTGGCCCTCGCCCAGTCCAGGAAAGTGTTTGCCGCATCCCATCACGTTCGCCCCTCGAAGTCCGGCCAGAAACTCACGGGCATACGCGATTGCTTCCGTTGGGTCCGGCGATACCGCGCGCGTGCCCATGACACTTCGCGACGCCTCAAATGCCAAGTCGAGTACCGGTGCGAAGTCAACGTTGAAGCCGAGCGCGCGGCAGTTCTGTCCGATGATTTCTCCATGCCTGCGATAAAGTTTGCGGTCTCCGGTGGCAAACACATCTCCCGCCGAAGGCGCCGCACCGAGAGCGTCGCGAAAGCGGTCGACCGCTCCGCCTTCCAGATCAACGCAAGTAAACAGCGGAGTGTCGACGTTCTTGTGACATTCACGCAGCAGCCGCCAGGTCTGCTCAGGATCCTTGATATTGCGGGCAAATAGAATAACCCCTGCCGGCTGCACTCGCCTGAGCAGGAGCACAAGCCGCCGGGAAATCTCCGTGCCTTCGAATCCGATGATCAGAAGCTGCCCCGGGTCTTGCGACAGGTGTTCCTCCGTGTCTCCGCGCTCTGCGCTTAAATCTCTTTCTTCAACTCCGCCAGCAAATTCAGCGCCTCCAGCGGCGTCAACCGGTTCAAGTCCACTTCCCGCAATTTCTCCAGCACGGGCTGAGACAGAGGCGTAAAAATCGTCAACTGAGCCGGCAGCGCTGTCGCACCCGGAGAAAGATGTGCCGTCGCCTGCTGCTCGGCGAACTCATGCTCAACCAGCACCTCGCGCGCGCGCAGAATCACTTCATTGGGCAATCCGGCCAGTTTCGCCACTTCAATCCCATAGCTTCGGTCCGCCGCCCCGGGTTGCACCTTGCGCAAGAATACAATCCCGCCGCCAGTCTCTTTCACCGACACGTGATAATTTTTCACGCCCGAAAGCTGCTCCGCCAATTCCGTAAGCTCGAAGTAATGCGTCGCAAAGAGAGTCTTCGCGCGCACCCGCGCATGCAGATATTCCACCGCAGCCCATGCAATTGCCAAGCCGTCATAAGTGGACGTCCCGCGCCCAACTTCGTCCAGCAGAATTAATGAGCGCGCCGTTGCCGTATGCAGAATCGCAGCCGTCTCGGTCATCTCCACCATGAATGTCGAACGCCCGCGCGCCAGATTGTCGCTCGCTCCGATGCGCGTGAACACGCGATCCACAACACTCAGACGCGCCGACCGCGCCGGTACGAACGATCCCATCTGCGCCAGAATTACGATCGCCGCTGTCTGCCGCAGGTACGTGGATTTTCCTCCCATGTTGGGCCCGGTCAGCAGCAGAATGTTGTGCGTACTGCCGTTCAAATAAAGATCGTTCGGGACAAATCGCTCGCTGCCGCCAGCCATCTCCTGCTGCTCGATCACAGGATGGCGGCCTTCAATAATTTCAATCTCGCCCCCGTCAGCGGACTCCGCAAAAGCCGGCCGGCAGTAGTTGCGCAGCGCGGCAATGTGCGCCAACGACGCGAGCACATCTACTTCCGCGAGAGCCAGCGCAGCCTGCCGGATACGCTTGGCTTCGGCTGCAATCGCCGTGCGCAGCTCGGTGAAGAGCCGCCGCTCGATCTCAACGATCTTTTCCTGGGCATCGAGAATCTTGACTTCGTACTCCTTCAACTCGGGAGTGCTGAAGCGCTCTGCCCCAACCAGAGTCTGCTTGCGTTCGTAATCCTGTGGCGCCAGGTGCAGGTTCGCCTTTGAAACCTCAATGTAATAGCCAAAAATAGAATTGAACTTCACTTTCAATGACGAAATACCGGTGCGCGTGCGTTCTCTCTGCTCAATCTGCGCCAAAACTTGCTTGCTGTTATGCGAGAGCTCCCGTAGTTCGTCCAAATCGTGGTCCAGGCCCGCGGCGATCACGCCTCCATCCGCAAAGGTCAGAGGCGGTTCCGGCACCAGCGTTTTCTCAATGCGTTCGCGCAAATCTTGCAAGTCATCGAGTGATGTGTGCAGAGTTTGAAGTCGTTCTGCGGCTAGTCTTGCCAACGCAGCCTTGACTGTCGGAATCTTTTTCAGCGATGCGGCCAGCGCCAGCACGTCCCGAGGATTGGCCGTCTCCAGCGTCACGCGGCTCAGCAGCCTCTCCAGATCGAGAACGCCATCAAGGGAGTGGCGCAACTCCTCGCGCGCGACTGTCTCTTTCACTCCGGCTTCCACGGCGTCGAGCCGCGCATGGATCACGCCCAAATCCAGCGATGGCCGCAGCAACCACGCGCGCAGCAAGCGCTTGCCCATGGGCGTAACCGCGCAATCCATCGAGCGCAAGAGCGTGACGCCGGCATCTGTGCCCGCAAACAACGGCTCAATCAATTCCAGATTGCGCACCGTTACCGCGTCGAGCACCAGACAACTCTGCCGCTCGTACCAGCCGATCCGGTCGACGTGATCGAGCGACCCGCGTTGCGTTGATCGCACGTAATAGAGAATCGCACCCGCCGCGGCCGCCGCCGCCGTGCGCCCAGCCAAACCG
>QIAK01000472.1 GCA_003225515.1 Acidobacteriota bacterium
GGCTTGTCGACGGGCTCTTTGCGTTTCTCCTCGGCGTCAGCCGAGAACAGCATGTAGTGATCGAAGCTATGGCGGCGGTAGAAGCGGTGTTTGCGGAAGTCGAAATAAAGTTCCGCACTTTTCGGTAGCCAGAGCGACGTGTTCTTCTTCGCGAAGGGGATGGGTCCGTATTGTACGACCTGATGCTCGCTGAGAAGTTGAATCTCGGGCATGGGGCTGGCCATTTCCGCTTCGATGCGCACGATCTGGAACTTGTCGGCGGTGATCCATGCACGGCCTTTCATTTTTACGGGATGGATCTCGTTCCCCACTTTGTAGCTGTGCATCCGGTTGGGGCGATCGTCACGTTGGCGGAAATGAACCAGCCAGCTTGCCTGTCCCTGCCAATCTCCAAGACCTTCACACAGCATTTCGAAGTTGTCGCGCATGTGAGGGTGGAAGACCAAGGCGAGCGCAGCAAAACCGGTGCTGGCAATGTGATCGGGATATCCCTCGATGTTGAGCTTGTCGGCCCGATACTCGTCGACCGCCAAGAAACCGGGCTCGGGTTCGGAGATGGAAGCCACGTAGTTGTATTTCCGGGTTTCGGTGCGAATGGGATTGCCGTATTCGTCGAGAGCCTGGTGGAACATATCTTCGACAGCGGCAAAACGGGTTACGTCTTCCACAAACTCCTGCACGCGTTTGCCCGATTCTTCAATCACCCTCTCAGTCGGACAAGCCACGCCCGGAGCCAAAGAAAGCTGGAGATCATCGATGCTGGGCGGTTGCCACGACTTCACCGAGAGTCGGGGCGCGGGAAGAGCTAACAAAGGATCGACGCCTGTGAGGCGGGCTTTAGCTTGCAGAGTATCTTCCGCAGGCGCGGGAGTTGAGGCTTGTTCCTGGAGTTCCGCGATGAGGTTGCGGACTTGCCCGGCGACAGGATGCTGCGGCGATTGCTGCAAAAAGATGCTGAGGGCCTGAATGCCCTCTTCGTTACGGCCCAGATTCACCAAGGCTTCTCCGAGAACGAGCTGGGCGGGGCCGGCGGCGGTCTTGCCTTTGGCAATGGCTAGCTGAGCCTCGTCTCGTGCTCCGGCGTAATTCTTCTGGTGAAGGTAGGTATCAGCGAGCAGATTGTGAGGAAGCCAGTTTTCCGCATCGGCGAGCACAGCCTGCTCCAGGGCCGATCTCGCGGCGGGATAGTCTTGCCTCTCCAGGCCCGCCCTGCCCAGGAGCGTGAGAGCTTGGGCGTTGTGTGGATTACTACTGGTAGCCGCGCCCAGGTAGGTTCCGGCCTGTGCGAAATCTTTTTTCTGGAAATATAAATAGCCCAACAGAAAATTCAGATTGGAATCGGAAGGGTCGGACTTGTGCGCCGCGTCCAGATACTTCTGGGCCTCCGGAAGTCTTCCTGACTTCAGGGCCGAGATTGCGCGCTTGGTATCTTTCCGAATCTTTGGCGACATGATCGCGGCGGCCATGTCGAGGTTAATGGCGGCAGGATCACGATGAAGCACGATATCGAGGTGCTGCGTGACCATCGTGCTCCCCACCGTAAGTTCCTTATGGCTGCTGAGGTAGCCGACAGCACTCACCTCGACGTTGTAGTTCCCATAGGGAATGTCAGTAAACACGCCGAGGGATCCGCTCTCGTCATAAGGGCCCTGCGAAGTATTCTCGGTGGTCTGCCATATGGGGGACTGGTTCGCGAGGTTGACCAGCTTCAACAGAGCCTGACGATGGAGAGAAGTGCCGTGGCGCTCGGCAAACACAGCGAAGATCAGCACACCGGTGTTGGGAGCGGTGCTGTAGGATCTCGCGGTTGCAATTTGATCTCGATGAGAGCCTTGACCATTGAGCATGTCGCCAGCCGTTTGAGCGACGGCGTTGGAGAACAGTAAGCAGGTGGCGAGAAACATCGCACAGAACAGAATGTCGCAGCGGGTATTCATAAACCAAAGCCGCGGGTAGTGTGGCACAGTCCTCACCCGTGGTCAAACAGCGGCGTCGGTAGCGGGCAGTTTGAAAAATAAAACTGCTAACCACGAAGGACACGAAGGATCAGGAAGGAATTCGTTTGGGTAGGTTTCCTTCGAAGCTTAGTTTTTTGTGCCGGGCATCGGCGATTTGCTGTCGTCGTTTTTGGGTTCGGCTCTGTTGTTTGTCTCGTCGTCGTTTTTCACCAGGTATTGGACGATGAGCGAGATGCGGCGGTTGGCGGGGTCGAGCGGGGCATTGGGTTTGCGCAGACGCTGGTCGGCAAATCCGCGGACCTGTGTCACCTGGTTGGGCCCGATTCCGTTTGACTGCATGGTGCGGCGGGCGGTATTGGCGCGATCAGAGGAGAGTTCCCAGTTGCCGTAAGTGGGGGACGAATAAGGCTGGGAATCGGTGTGGCCTTCGATGGAGAGCTTGTTGGGGAGTTTACCCAATTCTTGCGCCAG
>QIAK01000473.1 GCA_003225515.1 Acidobacteriota bacterium
AGTCGAATACAAGAAAACGCTCGTTGAAACTGCGCACAAGCCGGGTAAGTTGATCCGCAGCGTGGGCGACTCCGACAAGGAATTTCCCACGGGCAATCATGTATTTGAAGCCGACTACTACGTTCCACTGCTGGCGCATGCACCCATGGAGCCAATGGTGGCGCTGGCCGAATTCAAGGAGGGAAAAGTTACAGCGTGGGCGCCGACCCAGAATCCCCAGGCCGCGCAGGCAATTGTGGCGTCCGAACTTGGGATACCAATCGAGAATGTGACTTGTCACGTTACATTACTGGGTGGCGGATTTGGGAGGAAATCGAAACCTGATTACGTTGCGGAGGCCGCCGTCCTATCCAAGAAGCTGGGCCGCCCCGTGAAGGTTGTGTGGACCCGCGAGGACGACGTTAAGTTCGATTATTACAATGCGGTGGCTGCGATGTACATGAAGGCCGCAGTCGATGAAAAAGGAAAACCGACGGCGTGGTTACAGAGATCGGTCTTTCCACCAATCACCTCCATTTTCGATGTGACCGCTGTCTATGGGGATCCACCCCACTTGGCGCAGGGTTGGACGGACCTTCCTTACGATCTTCCCAACATCCGCATCGAGAATGGCCCGGCGCAAGCTCATGTCAGAATCGGGTGGTTGCGGTCCGTGGCGAATATCTATCATGCATTCGCGATTCAATGTTTTACCGATGAACTGGCGAATCGCGCCAAACGTGATCCCGTGGAGTATGTGCTCGATCTTATCGGCCCGCCTCGTACATTGGACTTCACCAACGTCCAATATCCGAACTATGGCGCGGACTACAACACCTACCCCTGGGAAACCGGGCGCTTGCGGAATGTCATCGAAATGGTCGCGGATAAATCCGGCTGGGCCAGAAAGAAGAGTGTCAGAGGCCATGGTTTTGGATTCGCTGCCCATCGCAGTTTCTTGACGTATGTCGCGACCGTTGTGGAAGTGGAAGTGAGTGATAAGGGAGAGATCCGCATACCCCGGGTCGACACGGCGATCGATGCCGGGCTGGTCGTCAATCCGGAAGCCACGCGAGCACAATTTGAAGGAGCGGCAGTGTTCGGAACGAGCATCGTGCGCAGCGGCGAGATCACTGCCAAGAACGGCGTGATCCAACAATCCAATTTCACCGACTATCCCGTCGCACGAATCAACGAAGTTCCGGCTCAGACGAATGTTTACATTACCGAGAGTTCCGCGCCGCCTGCTGGAGTGGGCGAGCCCGGGGTTCCGCCGTTTGTGGCTGCATTTTGCAATGCGATTTTCGCTGCCACCGGCAAACGCGTCCGCGACTTGCCACTGTCGAGCAACAGCCAGTTCACATAATCGTCGTGGAGTGCGCGCGCTCAGGAGGATGTTAATGACTTCCGATGAAGCTGATTCCAAGCAAACACACTCTGATCGTTCCCATCAGCCGCCTTTGCAAGAGGGAATGCGCTCGAATTGGGACTCTGCTTTCAGCCGGAGAGAGTTTGTCGGAATGGCTGCTGCATCCCTCCTGATGGCCGGAACATTAAACGCGTCGGCAGCTGAAGAGCGTAAGAGCGGGATTCCATATCGAACGCTGGGCCGAACCGGTGAAAAAGTCTCAGCGATCGGGCTCGGCGGATATCATTTGGGCAAGCAGAATGATCCGGAAGAGAGCATTCGGATTATTCGTGCGGGAATCGATGAGGGGATCAATTTCCTTGATAATTGTTGGGACTACAACGGCGGAGAGAGCGAACTTCGCATGGGCAAGGCCCTGCGCGAAGGTTATCGCCAGAAAGCCTTTCTGATGACCAAGATTGATGGTCGAACCAAGACTGCAGCCGCTGCTCAACTTAACGAATC
>QIAK01000474.1:0-349 GCA_003225515.1 Acidobacteriota bacterium
ACTACCAGGGTGACCGCGACAATCCTAAGGCTTTCTTCCAGCCCGTGCCTTGCATGCAATGCGAGAACGCACCCTGCGAAGTGGTTTGCCCGGTGGGGGCCACCAACCACACCGCCGAAGGCCTGAACGACCAGATTTATAACCGCTGCGTGGGGACGCGTTATTGTTCGAACAACTGTCCCTATAAGGTACGCCGCTTCAACTTTTTGCTGTTCCAGGATTGGGAGACGCCGCAGTACAAGATGATGCGCAATCCGGATGTCAGTGTGCGCAGCCGCGGCGTGATGGAAAAATGCACGTACTGTGTGCAGCGGATTAGCGAGCGCCGCATCGATGCCGAGAAAGAAGA
>QIAK01000474.1:546-1467 GCA_003225515.1 Acidobacteriota bacterium
AAGGTATCTGGCTTCCGCAATCCGGCTTCCGGAAGCTGGACGCCGAGAACCGGAAGCCGATAAGGAATCACAAGAGCTGAAAGCTTCACCGACAAAGAATGCCTGAGCAATACAAATCGACCGTCGACGCCGAGCGCGCTCCCGTCATCGAACCAGGCCATACCTTCGGCACGGTCACGGAAAAAATCAGCGCCATCGTGCTGACCCGTCCCGCAACCAATGGATGGTTCATCGGCTTCGGCATCGCCTTCATGCTCACGATGATGTTGCTCTACGCCATCGGATACTTATTCCTAAAGGGCATTGGCATCTGGGGCGTGACCGTTCCCATCGGTTGGGGATTCGCGATCGTCAACTTCGTGTGGTGGATCGGAATCGGCCATGCCGGGACGTTGATCTCGGCGATCCTGCTCCTGCTCCGCCAATCGTGGCGCACGTCGATCAACCGTTTCGCGGAGGTGACGCTTTTTGCGGTCGCCTCCGCGGGAATTTTTCCGGCCATCCACGTAGGCCGTCCGTGGCTGGCGTACTGGCTGTTCCCTTATCCCAGCACCATGGGGGTTTGGCCGCAGTTTCGCAGCCCTCTCATATGGGACGTCTTTGCGGTTTCTACGTATGCGACGATTTCGGCATTGTTCTGGTTCATGGGCCTGATCCCCGACTTTGCCACCTTGCGCGACCGCTCCGACAATAAAGTCATAAAAATCATTTACGGCATGCTTTCGTTCGGATGGCGCGGATCGGCGCGGCACTGGCACCGTTATGAAACTGCTTATCTCTTGCTCGCGGGACTGGCTACGCCGCTGGTTCTCTCGGTGCACACCGTAGTCAGCTTCGACTTTGCCGTCGGCATCGTGCCCGGATGGCATACCACGATCTTCCCGCCTTATTTCGTTGCCGGGGCCATCTACTCTGGCTTTG
>QIAK01000474.1:1706-4669 GCA_003225515.1 Acidobacteriota bacterium
CAGGTGCTGTGGATTCGCAAGCTGCGCACCAGTCCGGTTGCGCTCTTCTTTGTGTCCGGCGTGATTCTCGTCGGCATGTGGCTCGAGCGTTTCATAATTGTGGTGGTCAGCTTGCACCGTGACTTTCTGACTTCATCCTGGGGTATGTACTATCCCACGCGCTGGGACTGGATGACGTATATCGGCACCATCGGTATGTTTCTCGCCGCGATGTTCCTGTTTCTGCGCATTCTGCCGGCGATCTCGATTTTCGAGATGCGCACTCTGTTGCCTGAGGCCGAGGTGAAGGAATGAAGTCATGGACTGGCAACGGTGGAGTTGGGAAGGGCGCGAGTTCAGCCGCTGAACTTTCGTTCACTTCCGGCAAGCGGTTGTGTCTTAACGGTGGTAGCGAGTTTTAGAGAATGAAGCGCGATCCCATCTACGGCATCATGGCGGAGTTCGATTCAGCGCAGGCGCTGGTCGACGCAGCCCATGCGACGCATCAGGCGGGCTACCAGAAAATCGATGCCTACAGCCCATTCCCGATCGAAGGACTGGCCGAAGAAATTGGATTTCATCACGACGAGGTTCCGCTGGTGGTACTGATCGGCGGCATCATCGGTGGACTGACCGGCTACCTGATGCAGTACTGGATGTCGGCGGTGGACTATCCGCTGAACATCGGCGGCAAACCGCCGCACTCCTGGCCGGCATTCATCGTTATCACGTTCGAGATGACAATTTTGTTCGCGGGGATTTCAGCGGTGTTTGGCATGCTCGCATTGAACGGCCTGCCTATGCCGTACCATCCGGTGTTCAACGTGCCGCGGTTCGCGCTGGCATCGAAAGATCGTTTCTTTCTAATCGTGTTCTCCTCCGACAAAAAGTACGATCCGGCGGGCACGCGCCAATTCCTAGAAGGTCTTAAGCCGCGCTCAGTTTCGGAGGTGCCCAGCTAAATGGCAGACCCGCGAATGGCAAGCTCCATGTGGGGACGGTGTCTTCCTGCGCGGTGCTGCTGTTGCTGACTTTCACCATGGCTTGCCGCATCGACATGCACGTTCAGCCGCGCCAGAATCCGTTGTCGCGGAGCGATTTCTATTCCGACCAGCGTTCCGCACGTCCGCCGGTCGAAGGCACAGTGGCTCGCGGCCAGTTGCACGAGGACGCTTATTTCTATACTGGCAAGATTGGAAATAATCCCGGCGACTTCATGCCCTTCCCCGTGACCAAAGCAGTACTCGATCGCGGTCGCGAACGTTTTAATATTTTCTGTGCGCCCTGCCACTCCCGGCTGGGCGATGGGAATGGATTCGTTGCCTCCCGCGGATTCCCGCGCAGGCCGCCTTCGTATCACATTGAGCGGCTGCGGAAAGCGCCGCTGGGATACTTCTTTGACGTGATGACGGAAGGATTTGGCGTCATGCCCGACTATGCGTCGCAGATTCCGCCGGAAGATCGCTGGGACATCGTGGCCTATGTCCGCGCCCTGCAGTTAAGCCAGAACGCAACCATGGCGGATGTTCCGGCGGGACAGAAGATTCCTTCGGAGCCGCCGAAGTTCGGCGATCCGGGAACGGGCGCGAGCCTGCCCGCCGTTTTACCTGAGTCGAATTCGAAAGCCGAGGAAGCGAAATGAGTGCGGCGCCCGTGAAACAACTCGATCTGATGCCGCCGCCGGTGGTAAAGACGATTGCACAGCGCTCGCTGATCGTGGGCATCGTCTTCGGTATTGTCGCCATCATTCTCGCTTTCATTCGGCCGGACGAGTTCTATCGCGCCTATCTTCTCGGCTTTATGGACTGGCTGGGCGTGGCTTTGGGGTCCATGGCCATCATCATGATTCGCCATCTGACCGGCGGCGGGTGGGGCGTGGTCATTCGGCGCATACAAGGCGCCGCCATGCGAACTCTGCCTCTTCTCGCGGCGTTATTCATCCCGGTCATCCTGGGAATTCACAAGCTCTACATCTGGGCGCAGCCGCTGGATCGAGTGGAGAACACGCATCTCCGCGAACATCTCAAAGACATTACCAAAACCTATCTCACGACCAGCGGATTCATCTATCGCGCCATCATTTATTTCGCAATCTGGAATCTGCTCTCGTTCCTGCTCTCGAAGTGGTCGCAAGAAGGCGACAAGCCGGGGGCTCGCGATAATACCGGACGCTTCAAGGCAGTGGCCGGACCCGGCCTGATCCTTTACGGCTTCACGGTTTCTTTTGCCGCGATTGACTGGGTCATGTCGCTCGATCCCAGTTGGATCTCGACCATTTTCGGTCTGGTGATTCTCATCGGCCAGGTACTTGCGGCCATGTGCTTCGCAGTCGTAGTCGAGCGCATTCTCTTCAACTACAAGCCCATGTCCGAGATGTTGACCCCCGATTTCGTCCACGACCACGGCAAGTGGATGCTGACCTTCATCATGGTCTGGGCGTATTTCAACTATTCACAGTGGCTCATCATCTGGGCGGGCAACCTGCCCAATGAGATCACATATTATTTGCGGCGCTTAAATGGCGGATGGGGATACGTCGGGTTATTCATTGTGATCTTCCACTTCGCCGTTCCGTTTGGAATTTTGCTATCGCGCCCGTTCAAGCGGAATATCCGCAAACTCGTTTGGCTGGCGGTGTGGCTCATGGTGATGCGCTATCTGGATTTGTACTGGATCATCGAGCCGAATTTCTCGAAGACCTTCAACTTCACGATATCGGATTTGGTTGTGCCGGTGGCGATTGGCGGCTTGTGGCTGGCATTTTTCTTCCGCAATTTGGCCGCCCTGCCGCTGCTGCCACTTTATGATCCGTCGGCGGTGGAAGTTCTCGATCCCGAGCCTCATCACCCGGAAAACGCATGAACAACCAACCCGATCCCGCGAATCACAACGGCAACGGCGACTATGAGCGCCAGGATATCAGCATCGCCGGGGTGCTCTATTTTCTGGCTGGGCTGGCGGCTTTTGGCCTGTTCGCATTCCTC
>QIAK01000474.1:4751-8980 GCA_003225515.1 Acidobacteriota bacterium
GTCCCCAACGATTATCCGCAGAACACATTCCCCAGTCCGAAACTCGAAGAGAACGAGCGCGGGCAGTTGGATGGGGTTCGCCTCGAGGAAGAACAGAAGCTGAGCACCTATGACTACGTCGACCAGAAATCCGGCGCTATCCGCATTCCAATTGATCGGGCAATGGAGTTGATCACGCAGCGCGGTCTTCCCGTAAGACCGCAAGGGACAAGCGCCCAGGCATCTGCGGCGAAACCGACTCAGGCGGGAGAAAAGAAGGGATCCAGGAAGTGAGCGGTCGGAATCACAATTCGAAATACGCTGTTCAAGTCATCATGGCAATGGCTCTGCTCGCGGCCAACGCCGGGGGACAGGCAATGAGCAAAGGCATCCTGTCGCCTCCTGCGAACGTGCGGCCGCCGAATCTGCAAAATGTCGGCATTGAGCAGCATCTCGATGGGCAAGTGCCGCCCGATCTCGTGTTCGTCGACGATACCGGCCGCTCTGTAAAACTAGGCGACTACTTTGGCAAGAAGCCGCTGATTCTGAACCTGGCGTATTACAACTGCACCATGCTCTGCGGCGAAGTCCTCTCGGGACTGACGGGCGCGATGAAGATGGTGAAGTTCAACCTCGGCGACGAGTTTGATGTGCTCACCGTAAGTTTCAATCCGAGCGAAGCTCCCGCGCTTGCTGCCGAAAAGAAAAAAGAATATCTCAAGCGCTATGGCCGTCCTGGCGCGGCATCCGGCTGGCATTTCCTGACCGGACCCGCAGAGTCGATCAACGCGTTGACCAAGGCAGTGGGATTTCAATATCAGTATGACCCCAGGATCAACCAGTTCGCGCACGCCACCGCCATCATCGTTTTGACTCCTCACGGCCGCATCTCGCGTTATTTCTATGGCGTAGATTTTCCGCCGAAAGATTTGCGCATGGGATTAGTGGAGGCCTCGCAGGGGAAGATTGGCAACGCCGTTGACCAGGTGCTGCTCTATTGCTATCACTACGATCCCGCCACCGGAAAATACGGTGCGATCGTCAGCAACGTTTTGCGGCTGGGAGCCGGCGTCACCATTTTGCTGTTGGGCGGCCTGCTGATCATTCTGTTCCGGTTGGACAAGGCCGCGCAGCGCAGGATTTCCGGCTCGGCACGACCGGTGCAAACGAAAATTCAAACCAGATATGTTCGATAATTTTCCATTATGGCCGGATAGGGCCTCGACCGCCGCGGGCAACGTGGATGCCCTGTTCATCTTCCTGCTGATCGTCTGCGGGTTGATGACCCTGCTGATTTTTGCCACCCTCATCTACTTCGCCGCTCGCTACCGGCATCGTCGTGGAGTGCTGGCCGAACAGATCGAAGGTTCGATACCCCTTGAAGTGACGTGGTCGATTATTCCGCTCTTCGTCTTCATGGTGATTTTCGCGTGGGGCGCGGTCGTGTACTTCAAGAGCCGCACGCCACCTCGCGACGCGACTGAAGTCTATGTTGTTGCGAAACAGTGGATGTGGAAGCTGGAACATGCTGAGGGCCAGCGCGAAATTAACGAACTTCATGTTCCTGTGGGCCGCGACGTCAAACTGATCATGACCTCGCAGGACGTGATCCACAGCTTTTTCGTCCCGGCATTTCGAATGAAACAGGACGTGCTTCCGGGCCGTTACACGGTCGCCTGGTTTCGCGCAACCAAATCGGGCACGTATCACCTGTTCTGTGCCGAATACTGCGGCACGCAGCACTCGGGCATGCTCGGATCAATCGTGGTGCAGGAACCGGCTCAGTACGAAGCATGGATGAACGGCGGCACGACAGGTCCGCTCTCGGCCACCGGAGAAAAAATCTTTGCCGAACTCGGCTGCGTTACCTGCCATCGTACCGATACCCAGGGCCGCGGACCGACTTTGCAGGGGGTGTTCGGCAAGCCTGTTCTGCTCGAAGACGGACGCACCGTCGCAGCGGATGAAAATTACGTCCGGGAATCCATTCTCGATCCTGGGGCGAAGGTCGTAAAAGGATTCAAGCCGGTAATGCCCACTTTCCAGGGATTGGTAAGTGAAGAACAATTGAACGCTCTGGTGGCATATGTGAAATCGCAATCCCAGCCCACCGGGCCTGGCACCAAGACCAGCGCCACAGCAGCGCCGCAGAATGAAGGCAAACCCGCAGGAAGTCAGGTGCAATAGGTATGGCGACCACAGTGGTACAACCCGTTGAGAAGGAAAATTATCTGAATAAGGAGTACGGCGTCGGTTCGTGGCTTTTCACCACCGACCACAAGCGCATCGCGCTTTTGTACCTGATCTCGATCACGTTCTTCTTCTTTATTGGCGGCTTTTTCGCGCTGCTCATTCGCCTGGAACTTTTAACTCCGGCGGGCGATCTGGTTCAGGCGGACACTTATAACAAGCTCTTCACCATGCATGGCATGGTGATGGTGTTTTTCTTTTTGGTCCCATCGATCCCCGCCGTGTTGGGCAATTTCCTCGTTCCCATCATGATCGGGGCTAAGGATCTCGCCTTCCCGCGCATCAACCTGCTGAGCTGGTATCTCTACATCATCGGCGGCATCATGATGCTGCACTGCATGTTGACCGGTGGCGTCGACACTGGCTGGACCTTCTACACGCCCTACAGCACCGCCTTCACTAACACAAAAATCGTTGAAGCCGGACTGGCCATCTTCGTCGCCGGATTCTCTTCCATCCTGACCGGCCTGAATTTTGTGGTAACGATCCACCGCATGCGGGCGCCGGGCATGACCTGGTCTCGCCTGACGCTATTTATCTGGGCGCACTATGCTCGCCACGCCGGTGCTGGGCATCACCGTCCTGATTGTCGCCGTCGAGCGCTTCGCCGGATTCGGGATGTTCGACCCCGCGCGCGGCGGCGACCCGGTGCTCTTCCAGCACATGTTCTGGTTCTACTCGCATCCGGCCGTCTACATCATGATTCTGCCGTCGATGGGCGTGGTCACCGAGATTATTCCGTGCTTCTCGCGCAAGCGCATCTTCGGCTATAGTTTCGTCGCATTCTCGTCGATTGCCATCGCGGTCTTCGGTTTTCTGGTTTGGGCGCATCACTTGTTCGTCGCCGGAATCTCGGTGTATGCCGCGCTTATATTTTCTCTTCTCAGTTATGCGGTCGCCGTGCCCTCGGCTGTGAAAGTTTTCAATTGGACGGCCACGCTTTACAAAGGCTCCATCCACTACGATGCCCCCATGCTCTACGCCTTCGGCTTCCTCGGATTGTTCACCATGGGAGGCCTCACCGGCTTGTTTCTCGCGGCGCTGGGCGTTGATGTCCACGTTACCGACACCTATTTCGTTGTCGCCCACTTCCACTACATCATGGTGGGGGGCGCGCTGATGGGATATCTCGGCGGGCTGCATTTCTGGTGGCCGAAAATTTCCGGGCGCCTATACCCCGAGGGATGGGCGCGACTCGCCGCCCTTATCGTTTTCCTCGGTTTCAATCTGACGTTCTTCCCGCAATTCATTCTTGGCTATGTGGGCATGCCTCGCCGTTATTACCAGTACCCGGCGGAGTTCCAGGTCTTGAACGTGCTCTCCACGGCAGGGGCAACCGTGCTGGGAGTCGGCTATCTGCTGCCCATGATTTATTTCCTGTGGTCGATGCGCTACGGCAAGCCAGCACCCGACAATCCGTGGAAAGCGGCTGGTCTGGAGTGGCAGACGCAATCTCCGCCAACCACGTTCAACTTTGAAGTGCCGCCCGTCGTCACTTGGGAAGCGTACAACTACGACGAAATCGACGCCGGCCACAAGCAGGAGGTCAAAGTTGTCGGATAGCACGGTTATTGGCCTTCACCACGAGGAAGAGCACCATCCGGAACTGCTGCACCACTTTTCCGACCCGCAGCAACAGAAGGACTCCGCCAACCTTGGAATGTGGATCTTCCTCGCCACTGAAGTCATGTTCTTTGGCGGACTCTTCTGTGCTTACCTGATCTATCGCGGTTGGTACTTCGAGGACTTCGCGGCGGCGAGCACTTCGATCGATGCCCTTCTCGGAGGCACGAACACCGCCGTGCTGATCTGCAGTAGCTTGACGGTGGTGCTCGCAATCTGGGCGGCGCAGACTTCGCGGCGGGGATTGCTGCTGACCATGCTCGTGCTTACCATGATGTTTGGCGTCGTCTTTCTTGGCATCAAGGCCAAAGAGTACAAAGACAAATTCGAAGAGCACCACGTGCCCGGTGCGTCGTTCAGCTTTGATAAAGAAACCA
>QIAK01000475.1:0-4126 GCA_003225515.1 Acidobacteriota bacterium
AGAAGTATCACTGCGATGCGGCGATTCTGTGGTGCTTCGATAACCGCTTCGAGCTGGGATTCCGCAAGTTTCTGAAGCGCATCGGAGTCACCCATTCCGATCCCATCAAGATTGCCGGGGGCGCGAAGTGCATGGCCTCTCCGGAACATGAGAGCGAGCGTGAGTTCGTCCTGGAGCAGATTCACAAGTCGATGCGTTTGCACGACACGCGGCGCGTGATCCTGATGGTGCACTCTGATTGCGGCGCCTATGGTGGGCTTGCCGGCGGATTCGCAGGAGACGCCGAGGCCGAAGCCGCGCACCATGAGAGCGAATTGCAGCTTGCCGCTCGCAACTTGCGAACGGCAATTCCCGGCATCGAGGTGCAGGGATACTTTGTCGACTTTGACGGCATCTGGGATGCGGAGCTCGATGCGGCAGAAGAATCCGGTAGGCGGGCGGCAGTCGCCTGATGCCAAAATTCGAGAAACATATCTTCGTGTGCGGAAACCAGCGCCCGGCAGGACATCCGCGGGGCTGTTGCGATCCTCTGGCTGAAGCCAAACTGCAGAAGGTCTTCAAACAAAAGCTGGCCGAGCGCGGGCTGAAAGGAAAAGTACGCGCCAATCAATCCGGCTGCCTCGATCAATGCGAACACGGGCCAAACGTTGTCGTCTACCCGGACGCAATCTGGTATGGACACGTCACCGAAGCCGATGTCGAAGAAATTATCGAGTCCCACATCGTCGGCGGTACTCCAGTCGAGCGACTCCGCCTCCCGGAGTCATGCCTGAATATTTCGACTTGCGAACATCGCAAGCCGAAAAATTAGAAGAGAGCCGCCCGATCGCGGGGCTGGACTAGAACGCGGGACTGGACTAGAAAAAGACTGGTAGGCGCGGCAGGATTCGAACCTGCAACCGCCGGATTAGAAATCCGATGCTCTATCCGTTTGAGCTACGCGCCCGTTAACGCCAACCTATAGATTCTACAATGATGCCGTAATCACGCGGCAACCGCTTGAGCTATGATGATGACCGCCATACGGTATTCACAAAACCGCAAAAATTTTCATCTTGCGAGTTGGCATGGAACTGCATAAAGTTCCTTGCACCGCCGGCCTCAATCTTCAATTTCGGAGGTGCAATTTGAAGAGAGCCCTGATCTCGTTTTTCACACTGCTTGTTCTACATACTGCACTCCAAGCCGCCACGGAAACCAAAATTGCAGTGGGCAGAAATCCAGATTTCGTGGCGGTAAATTCCATTACGAACCGGGTCTATTCATCGAATGCGGGCGATGGAACTGTTTCCGTCATTGACGGCGTGACCAACAAGCGAATGGTCACGGTCGCCGTCGGCGGAATGCCACAGGGAATCGCCGTGAACTCTGCGACAAATCAGATTTACGTTGCGCTTTTTGATGGCCTGTCCAGCACGGTCTCGGTGATCGATGGCTCTACGAACACCGTCGTAGCCAGCCTTCCGGTCCCGGGCGCCACCTACATCGCCGCGAACTCGGCTACGAACCGCATCTACGTCTCCGACAGCGACAACACGGTGAGAGTGATCGATGGCGAAAGCAACAGCGTCATCGCGACCATCTCGTTCAGCAGCGTTCTGGAAGAATTGGCGGTCGATCCCGTTCGCAATCTGATTTACGTGACTGCAGTCGGAACTCCGCCCACTATCGGTGTCATCGATGGAGCGACCAACGAAATCGTGAACACGATTAGCGTGTCAGAAGGTCAGTTTCTGGTTGGACTGGCAATCGATCCGTCTTTGAATCAGATCTATGCCAGCGACACCGGGCGAATGAAACTGTTTGTCGTTAACGGCGCGACTGGCACCGTAGTCTCGGGCATCGCTCTGCCCGGAGCTGGGAATCCGAAGCATGCGGCCTTGGGAACGGGACATCAGGTATTGGTATCGGACCCTTCAACCGGCAAGATTTTCTTCATCAATGGGACCACGAAAGCTTTGACGCGAACTATCCACCTGCTCTATAGCCCCTGGGGCCTGCAGGTGAACCCCGTGACCAATAAAATCTACGTTTCCTTGTCACAGGCAGTGTTCGTGGCAGCCATTGCTCCTTGAGGAGTTCAAAGGAGCAAAGCTAAAAGCAGGCGGGCCCAACGGAGCCCGAGGATTAAGGATAGATGGTGGGCGCTATAGGATTCGAACCTATGACTTCCACCGTGTGAAGATGGCACTCTACCGCTGAGTTAAGCGCCCTGCGAGAGTTGTTTCATTCAAACATTTGCACGCGGATTATGCAACTTGCGCCCGCCCGCAAAATCTGCAGTTTCACGACCGCCTCGGGCATTCCCCTCGAGTTTCGGCGCATGAGCCTAGCATGGTAGCCTATGAACTCGCGGGGGCATGAAAACGGGCTCGGTGGCCTCGTTATGCCCTGGAAAGTTTCCCTTTTACATGGCACCGGAGCCAAAACCGCCACGGACACGCGTATCTCCTTCATCCAAAGGGGCTTCTGCGCGCCCTGCCGACCCCTCTGAGGCGCAACTTTCTGACTCCCGCGGGGTTGAAAATACTGTGAGCACAGCCGCAATCGACCGGGGCATGCTGATGTCGGCAATGTCGCCTGCAACCACTGCGCAACCCACCGCCGCGCTCTCGCCCGCGATGCTGGGTGCAGAGCCACCGTCCGATGCGGAGATCATGCTGCGTGCCAAGGCTGGCGACCAGTCGGCATTTGATTTCCTGGTGCAGAAATATCGCCGTCCGATGGTGAGTTTCATGTACCGGATGGCTCGAAACACGGCGGCTGCCGAGGATCTGGCGCAGGAAGTTTTCCTGCGCGTATATCGCTCGCGAGCCAGCTACGAGGCGAGTGCAAAATTTACGACCTGGTTGTATCGCATTGCGACGAATCTGGCCGTCAATCACGCCCGAGATACGCGACATGAACGTCCCGAAGTTCAGGTCAGCCTCGATGAACCGGATGAAGATACGGGCACAACCCTCGAACTGCCGGACGGCCATCTGACCGCCGAGCAGGCCATGGTACGCCGCGAGCGCATGCTGGCCATCCGGAGTAGAGTAGAGGCCTTGCCCGAGCAGCAGAAGTTGGCTGTGATCATGCACAAATATCAGCAAATGGATTACAAGCAGATTGCCGATGTGTTGAAGAAGAGCGAGTCGGCGACCAAGTCTTTACTTTTTCGAGCGTATGAAACATTGCGGGATCAGTTAAAAGAATTTGTTTAGACAGCATTTGAGCGAAGCGACAGGCGAAGAGAACTAAGGGGAAGCGGTTATGAACTGCAAAGAAATTCGTGAACGGATGCCCGAAGTCGCGGCAGGCTTCGGAGAATTCGCCGCGGACGAGAGTAAGCATCTGGAAAGTTGTGGCACTTGCGTGGAAGAACTTAAGGCCTTGCGCGCTACCATGGCGGTGCTCGATGAATGGCAGGCACCGGAGCCGTCGCCATATTTCGACACGCGGCTGCAAGCGCGATTGCGCGAAGAAATGGCCAAGCCGCAATCCGGCTGGCTGCAATGGTTTCGGCGCCCAGTCCTGGCAGCGGCGCTCACTGTACTCATGGGAGTTGGCATCGGCCTGTTCTTTGCGCGTGGCGGCGGCATCCCCCATTCAACACCTCCGGTCACGCAGGCGGAAGGGCCCGGCACCGCGGTAAGCGATCTGCAAACGTTGGATAAGAATCACGATTTGTATGCGGATTTCGATTTGCTGGACGATCTGGAACTTCAGCAGGATGTTGTAGCCACGCCCTAACGTGGCTCGTGCGTTCGTAATACCAGGCAAACAAATGAGGCCGGAAAAACACAGAACGGGTTGGCTCGCCGCCGCAGGGTTGGCATTTGCCATGGCAGCCCCTCTATCGTGCCTGGCGCACAGCCGCATGGCACACACGCCTGCGCTCCACCCGGCTTTTTCGCAGTCGCAGGAGAGACATAGTGCACCCGCGTCTCAGGCACAGCATCCAGCGGCGCCTCGACAGCAGAATAGTGCACCGGCTTTTCAGGCACAGCGTCCGGCGGCTCCTCGCCAGCAGATCGGGAGGGCGCCAGTGCGAGGCCATGCGGGAGATTGGCTGCGTCACTATAAAGATATGCCTCCGGCAGAGCAGGAGCGCGAACTGCAAAACGATCCTGCATTTCGCAAC
>QIAK01000475.1:4140-6666 GCA_003225515.1 Acidobacteriota bacterium
TCAGCGGCAGCAGCAGCTCCGCGAGCGCTTGCAGCACTTCTCAAGCCTTCCGCCTCAACAGCAGTTGCGCATGTTGAACCGCATGGAGACCTGGGAACATCTGACTCCCGACCAGAAACAGCAGGCACGCCAGATCTTTGGGCAGATGCGACAACTTCCGCCAGAACGCAAGCGGATGGTAAGCACTGCCGTTCGCGATTTGGCCTCGATGCCGCCGGACCAGCGTGAAAAGGTGATCAACTCGGACCGCTTCAAAGGCATGTTCTCCGATCAGGAGCGTGACATGATGCGCGAAGCCGCCCGCTTGCCCCTCGCCCCGGATGGCGGAGAGAACGGTCCACAGGAATAGAGTGGGCAACGGCCAGCGGGAAGCTGGCTCATGTACATTCTCGTGAAACTAGAAACCGAAAACTAATTCATCAGCACGAGCATGCGCCGAATCGACAGCGCCATCTGGCGAATGTCTTCCGCATCGGATGCATTCGGTGAAATCTGCAGGTACTCATTGAGATCCTCGGCGGCGAGGCGGTGCAATCCCATGCTGTAACGCAAGAGTGCCCGCTGCTTTACATCTTCAGGCGACCCCGGATGCACCACGAGGATCAGATCCGAAATGGTTAGAGCCTTGCGGAAATTGCGCGTTGAAAGGTAGACGGCCTTTAGGTTGCCCAGCATCCGAGTCAAGATCTGGCGGCGGTTGATCGGATGCAGGAACTCCGGGCGCAATTTCATCTCGCCGGAATAAATCTCATCGAGGCGGCTCTGGCATTCCTGCCGGCTGACAATATCGCCCCGGTTAAAACAATCAATCAGCACTTCCTGCCCATTTTCACCGTAATGCTTGAGCAGAAAATGTCCTGGAAGGCCCACACCTGCCAGCAAAAGACCGATGCGGCGCGCCACTTCCATGTATACGATCGAGAGCGTGATGGGAATTCCCAGACCGCGGTCAAGCACGTCATTCAGGAAAGAATTGCGGGGATCATAATAATCGTCGCGATTACCGCGAAGATTCAGGCCCTCAAACAAGACCCGGTTGAGCGCCGTGAGAGCGTGCTGAGGGTCTGCATCCGACGCGAGCGCGGCCACGCGGCGCGCCAGATATTCCACACGCGAGGCATACGCTTCAATGTCAAGATTGGGATACTCCGTGCGGGCGATCACCAGCGCGGCCCGGATCAAATCAATCTGCTCGTCTTCCATTTCCGGAGCCACGAAGACGGAAAACGTATCTCTCAATTCAGCCGACAAGGTGTAATGCACACTTCGATGCTAGCAAAAACACCGGCGCAGCGAATTGGCCCGGATGTGCCATCCGCTGGCACTTCTGGTCACGAGCGGAGCATGTTTCTGGCGATGAAGAATACATTTGCGGGACGCTCACCCAACCTCCGCATCAAATAGGGATACCACTCGGTGCCGAAAGGTACATAGACGCGTACTCGCCAGCCGTCGCGCACCAGCCTCTGCTGTAGATCGCGCCGGATGCCGTAGAGCATTTGAAACTCGAAGGAATCACGATCAATCTTTTCCTGCGTGGCAAACGCCTGGCCCGCCCGGATCATGTTCTCGTCGTGCGTAGCCATGCCGTGATAAATGCCGCTCTTCATCAGAATCTTCATGAGCTTGACGTAGTTCGCGTCCACGTCAGCTTTGTTTTCAAACGCAATGCTGGCGGGCTCCTTGTAGGCTCCTTTGCACAGGCGAATGCGAATTCCCTCTGCCAGCAATTTTTCAATATCGCTTTCCGAGCGCTTTAGATAAGACTGAATGACGGTCCCGACGCTATTCGCGTTCCCCGGCATGCGATGTAATTCGTGGACGAAATCAAGCGTGCGTTGCGTGTATGGAGAACCTTCCATATCGACGCGCACAAAGCCGGGAGGCTTCATAGAGGCAGCCTTGCTCACCAAGCCTGCGACGATATCGCGAGCCAATTTTTCATCCACGTCCAGTCCCATGTGAGTCAGCTTGAGGCTGATATTAGCGTTGAGCTGATTGGCCGCAATGGCATCGAGGATCTGGGTATAGAGCTGCGCACTGTGACGAGCTTCATCGGGATTCGTGACGTTCTCACCCAGATTGTCGATGCTCACGCTCATACCGGCACGATTCACTGCCTGCGTAACCCGCACAGCATCGGCTATCTCCGTGCCCGCCACGAAACGGCCAGAAACCCGACGGCCAATCGCAGATCGCTCGGCAAAATTGCGCAGAGAACGGTTCTCAGAAAGACGCACAAAGAACGTCCTCAGCATGCAATACCTGCCGGGTCGGGAGGGATGAGAAAAGGAATGCCGTTCACTTGAAGGAAGACCACAGAAATTTGTATCACAACCGGAGATTTGCTGGAGAAAGGCGCGTAATGTGGGAGTGTTGCGCCAAATGCGGGGCGAATACGTCGCCATGCCCGCCGATTTGCTGAATCGTTTTAATGGATATTCCCCAAAATAATAGACTTCCAGTCTGGATCGCGGTTGATAATTACCAGATCTTGCGTCTGGATACCGATCTGATCGCTCCGCT
>QIAK01000476.1:0-499 GCA_003225515.1 Acidobacteriota bacterium
GGGGGCGCCGCCTCGATCACATTTATTTCGATCTACACGCGGTTCCTGGCGGAGAAGCGCGACGCGGATGCGCAAAAGACTTTCTCCATCATCATTACCGTGATGACTGCGGTAATGGTTGTCGGGACCATCCTGACGGAAATTTTTACGCCGCAGTTCGTGCGCTGGTTCGTGAAGGATTTCAAGCCGGAGCAGATCGAACTATGCGTTCACCTGACGCGGATTCTGTTGCCGGCACAGATCTTCTTTTATGTGGGGGGAGTGGTTTCGGCGGTGCTGCTTTCGCATCGGCTGTTTCTGTTCCCGGCATTCGGGCCGCTGATCTATAACTTGTTCATCATTCTGGGCGGCGTGGCGGGCGGCAGGCATTTCGGGATTGCTTCGCTCGCGTATGGCGCGCTGGTCGGGAGCTTTGCCGGTCCATTTCTGGCCAGTGTGATTGGCGCGGCGCGCATTGGGACCGGTTACAAACCTTCATTTGATGTGACGAATCCGGCAT
>QIAK01000476.1:639-1154 GCA_003225515.1 Acidobacteriota bacterium
GCAGTGTTGGGGCAGGCGACGGGACAGGCGTCGCTGCCATTCTTTGCACGGCTGTTTAACGAAAAGCGCCTGAAGGAATTCGCCACCACGGTGAATGATTCGGTTTACCGCGTTTCAGCAGCTGCATTTCTTGCAACCGGGTGGATGATGGCAGCTGCGCTTCCGCTGATCGATCTGGTTTACCGGCGGGGCAGATTTTTATTCGGAGATACGCAGGCTACCGCAATCTATTTTTTCTGGTTCGCGCTTTCGCTTGCGCTGTGGTCGGCACAAGGGCTATATGCGCGCGCCTTTTACGCCGCCGGAGATACGCTCACGCCAATGGTGGCGGTCACGATTATTACGGCCGCATCGTTGCCGATTTATTCGATCCTGTTTCATGCCTTCGGCGTGGTGGGGCTGGCGTGGGCGTCGGATATTGGGATCGGAGTGAATCTGCTGGCCCTGGCTTTGTTGCTGCATCGCAGGAAACTGGTTCCTCTCGGCAATTTGCGGTGGAGAGAGTTAGGGAAGTC
>QIAK01000476.1:1316-4090 GCA_003225515.1 Acidobacteriota bacterium
TGCGCCGGCGAAAGGGAGCGGTGTATCCGGTAGTAGCGCAAGGGCAAAGCAAGGAGATCTTGGGCGCGGGGAGAGAGCCGTAGATGCGGGCGTCAGGCTTCCGGCGGAAGGCGGGCAACCTAAGTATGTGGGTTATACTCTATCCCCTGGTGCTCCGATGACAACCGCGGTCAAGCCCGTTTCCATCCAAACTCTGGTTGCTGGGCTGCAGAAACTACCTGAGTCCGCTTTCGATGAGATAGAAATTGTTCGGCAGTTTTTGCGGGACACCCCGGTTGACGCTCAATCTCTTGCCCCATATCTGAATTGGGATCGGCAGCACTACACGCGCAATCTGATCGAGCGCACGCCACTTTACGAGTTGATGGCTATCTGCTGGGAGATTGGTCAGGCGAGTTCGGTACACAATCATCGCGATCAGAATTGCTGGATGGCGGTACCCACGGGGCGATTGCTGGTGGAGAATTTTCATCTCGTGCATCAGGATCTGAAGAGTGGCGTCTGCCGCCTCGAACGAACCAACACGGTTGAGATGAACATCGCGCAACCTTGCGCGGTGGATCCGGCCGACCCGGTGCACCGCGTGGTAAATCCTCGTGAATTCAACGAGCGCGCGGTAAGTCTGCACGTGTATTCGCGGCCGTTTGACACCTGCGTGGTGTATTCGCCGGAGCAGGGAACGTGCGGCGAAATTGAACTTCACTTCAACACTGAGTACGGGAAAGCGAAGTAGGCCGCCGCGAAACTTACGCTTCGGCCTGAAGCCGTGCCTTTCCAAGCGCAGGCAAGTCCAACTTTTCCGCACACTCGTTGAGGCTTGCCTTGATACGAATTTAGTGCTGAAACCCCTGCTAAACTAAGCGAGTTGCCTCCTCGCAAGAAATCACCGGACCCGAGCCCGTCACAAGCCGCTGCTGCTGCGCCCGCATCGAGCGGCAAGGCCGTGACTGGTAAGCCTTCTAAGGCGCAGTCCTCCGCCGCTGAACGCGTCTACCTCATCGATACCATGTCGTTTATTTTCCGCGCGTACCATGCCATGGTGCGGCAGCGATCCATGTCGACCAAGACCGGGCTTCCTACCGCGGCGACTTACGTCTTTGTGAATATGCTGCGCAAATTGCGCGAAGATTTTTCCCCGCAGTATCTGGCTGCGGTGTTCGACGTTGCAGGCCCTACGTTCCGCGATGAGCAGGCGGACGCGGTAACCAGCATTCGTAAGTTCGATATCAAGACCCAGACTTTTACGGACGTCGAATACAAAGGCTACAAAGCGAACCGTACGGCCATGCCGGAAGATCTGGCGCAACAGGTTCCTTATATTCGCAGGGCGCTTGAGGCCTACCGGATTCCGATTCTGGAGGTGGTGCGTTTCGAGGCAGATGACGTGATCGGCACACTCGCGCGCAAGGCCGCCGATGCGTCGTATTGCGTATATGTCGTTTCCAGCGACAAGGACATGATGCAGCTGGTAAACGACAAAGTGCAGATCTTGAATCCACCCAAGGACAACCTGATTTGCGATGCGGCGAAGGTCGAAGAGATTCTGGGCGTGCCCCCGGAACGCGTTATCGATGTGATGGCGCTACGCGGGGACTCGATCGATAACATTCCTGGAGCTCCAGGCATCGGCGACAAGGGTTCGGTGGAAATCATCAAGCGCTTCGGGTCGGTGGAGGAAGCGCTGGAGCGGGCGTCGGAAGTCGAGAAGAAAACTTACCGGGAGTCGCTTCTGAATAATCGCGAAACTATTTTATTCAGCAAGCGCATGGCGACGATCGATACTAACGTTCCAATCGAACTCGATGTGGAATCGATGCGCGCAGGACATCCTGATGTGGAGGCTCTGCGCGCGCTGTTCACCGAACTGGAATTCACATCACTGCTGAAGGAATTACTGCCGGTCGTCGAGGTGAGTGGAACCAGCTATGCTGAGGCGAAGTCGGCTGCCGACGTTGAGAGCGTGTTGAGTGCAGTGCCGCCTGAGGGCGCGCTGGCGGTCGCCATCGAGCAGGAGGAGTCGGTGCCCGCACCCGAGGAAGAGGAAAAAGAAGAAGAGACTCCGGACGCGCAGATGTCATTGATGGGAGGTTTGCAGGCATCATTAGTCAATGTGCCTGTCGAACGCGCAGCCAGGCGGGTCGCGATTTCTGCCAACACGGGAGTGGCGACGATCGTGAGGCTTGATTCCGGTGCCGCCGCCGAAAAGCTGCGATCCGTGTTGACGAACGTTGCCGTACCCAAGGGAATCCACGATTACAAGGCGGCGATTCATACTTTTGAGCCGCTCGGAATCAGGGTGGAAGGCGTCCGCCATGATTCCATGCTGTACTCGTATTTGCTGGACCCGACTTACTCATCGCACCGGCTGGCGGAAGTGGCGTTGCGGCGTTTCAACCTGAAGCTCGGCGGTGAACTGGGAGAGTCTGCCGACATCGCAGGGAGACTGGTGAGCGCGCTGCGCAGCGAAGTGGAAACTGCCGGGCTGCTCAAACTTTACGAGGAGATCGACCTTCCGCTCGTGCCGGTGCTGGCGCGGATGGAGCAGGCCGGAGTGAAGATCGACACGGCCGCGCTCTCACAGATGTCATCGCATCTCGAACGCGAGATCGCCGCGAAAGCAAAGGAAATTTATCAAGTCGCGGGAATGGAATTCAATGTAGGTTCGCCGAAACAGTTGGGCGACGTTTTATTCAACCGAATGAACCTGCCCAAGCCTGTGAAATACGGGAAGGGGCGCACTATCTCGACTGCGGTCGATGTGCTCGAGGAACTGG
>QIAK01000476.1:4106-4623 GCA_003225515.1 Acidobacteriota bacterium
TCGACTTACGTTGACGCGCTGCCGGCCCTCATCAACGCGGCGACGGGACGCCTGCACACGACTTTTGGTCAGACAGGAACCGCTACGGGCCGCCTGTCTTCGGCGAATCCGAACCTGCAGAATATTCCGATCCGCACGGAGCTGGGACGCGGGATCCGCGCGGCTTTCATTGCCGAGCCGGGACATGTGCTGCTGACCGCGGACTATTCGCAGATCGAGCTGCGGCTGCTGGCGCATTTTTCCCACGATCCGCTGCTGGTTCAGGCCTACAGCCGCGGCGACGATGTACATACGCTGACCGCATCGCAGGTGTTCGGCGTGCCTCCGCTTATGGTTACGGCGGACCATCGCCGCCAGGCCAAGGTGGTGAACTTTGGCATTGTCTACGGGCTCTCGGCGTTTGGACTATCTCAGAATCTGGGTATTGAGCCCAGCGAGGCGAAGCTATTCATTGCGGCGTATTTTGAAAAATATGCAGGCGTGCGCGCGTTCATCGACAGAACGCTGGAAGAGGCGC
>QIAK01000477.1:0-1631 GCA_003225515.1 Acidobacteriota bacterium
AGTCGGCTTTGAAGTCGACGAGTCCTTCTGCCGCGCGAAGGCGCACCAGTCGATTCGAATCGGTCAGTCCACGCAGCAAGAAGGGTAGGGCCGAGGAGTGGCAGAGCTTGCCCAAACTTACGATCGCCCGCAGCCGTACAAACCATACGGAATCTTTCGCCAACTCGCTGAGGATTTCGATGGCCGTGCCGGGTGTGAGATACGAAAGGCCACGTGCCGCAGCAGCTCGCAGTTCAGGCAGATCGTCATCTGCGAACCGTAATAGCTCCGGGGCGAGCGAAGGCGCGGCTACTTCGCTGAGCACGCGTGCGAGCACCTCGCGGACGGTTTTATCCGTATGATCGAGGTGGGCTAATAGTACTTGCGGGCGTTCTGCGCAAGCTTGGATGAGAGCGCTTTGTAACGGAAGCGTCGGCACGACCAAGCCAACGTCGTCGATCCAATTCAGAATTTCCGTAGCCGCTTCCGGAGAAGCCATCCTGCCGAGTCCGCGCAGAGCGGAAAGCCGGGTTTCCGATTCACGATCGCGCAACCCCTCAGCCAGAGCTCGAATGCCTTCCGATGCCCGGGTTCGAGCGAGTGCCACCAGAGCTGTATGCCGCCGCCAGCCTTTATAATAACGCGCCTCCAGGATGCGTTTCTCGACTAACCCGCTGGCTCGCATGAATTTCAGCAATCGTGCCGACTCTGCTGGATTCGCTACTTCGTAAGCATCCAGAACCATCGTTTCGACTAGCTCCCGCTCCGATGTGCTTGTGCGCCATGTTGCGTACGGAATCTCTCCAGAAACCAGGGCGTCCCACTTTTGTCGAAGCGCGAGCATGCGCGCATCGCGATTCGCAAAATGCCACTTGCGGTAAGTTCGCCGGAGAAGAATGAAAGCCAGCAGCAAGATATCTGCTACGATCACGACCATGATCGCCTTCAGAACAAAGGCAGCCGGGCCTAGTTTACGAAATGTGTTAAAAGCGGATTCCATAACCAAATCCAAAGCTGGATTCATCTCGGTTTTGCGACCGCCTTTGATAGGCTGCAAACCCCGTCACGTCTTGAACTGCGGTAAATTGAAAACGTAACCCTCCGCCGTATGTGTGCGACGACAATTCCCCGATTTGGTTGACCTCTGCGAAATTTTCCGTTCCGATGGCAAACATCACATTTCCTCCCACGCGGCGATCTTTCCAGCGTGTCAGGGGAAACTTCAGCTGCGTCATCCCTGCAGGGCGCCATTCCGTCGCAGTCTCAGAAAAATGGTTCCGTGCTTCGATCAACGTTAGAGACCATGTCCACTCGCGCGGCAGGTAGACTAGCGCGGTTTCATTGATGGTTAGAATTCGTGCTGCGGCATACCAATACCAATGCTGTCCATATATTGTCTCTATACCCCGCAAGGAACCGCTCCGGCGAACGTTGAATCCTTGGTCGTATTCAAAAAAGGTTTCACGCCGCGGAATCACTCCGTTGTCATTCGCGGCCGCCCCTCCCACATTCAGCGCACCCCAGGCCGGAAACCTTCCCGTCACACTGCCCACAAACTTTTCTGCATTCAGGCCTCCCCAGTGATATCCGTTTGCAGAGACGGTTGTACTCCAGTGCGGTGTCCATTTGGACAATATGGTCAACCCTTCGCC
>QIAK01000477.1:1637-5011 GCA_003225515.1 Acidobacteriota bacterium
AGCGTTCACTGCGACCCGCAGTTCATGTCGGGTTTCCCCGCGCAAAGAAACGAGGCCTCCGCGTCCCTCCGCATTCGTGGGATCTAAGACCAGAGCACGACTGAATTCCAATTTGGCTTCGTTTCGAGCACCGAGTACCCGCAGCGCCAGTGCACGCGCCACACGAATATCGGCACGCTTCGGATCGAGGTCTATTGCTCGGCTCAAGGCTTGCAACGCCTGTCGGTGTCGGCCTTCGCGTGAGTAAACGCTCGCCAAACCCATCCAGTTGTCGGGGTCGTTCGGAGCGGCCTCGAGAATGTCCAGATACTCGACTTCGGCTTCTGCGAGTTTTCCGGACCATGCGAGAACCCGAGCTCGCCACGCCCGTACATCTAAGTCCTGAGGTGCTCGATTAATCTCACGCTCGACGATGCGCATCGCGCCGGTCCAGTCGTGAGCTTCCGCGCATCTTCGAACTTCTTGCGGCCAGGTCAACATTACTTGCTGTCCCGCAGCAACTGCACATAAGAGCACAAAGGTGACGGGCACTTTAATCGTCACCATTATCCTGTCGATATTTGACATGGCGTGATGCATGAAGTAGTAAGTCCACTAACAGTCACAAATACAGTGTGGACTTAATTCATGCAACACACACCAAGTTTACGCGTGATAGTTATTACATTCGTAATCGATAGCAGGGACTGCGTGGACGCAACTTACTTTTCATCATTGTTGGCATATCTGGTCGGTAAACCGACGAACAATCGTTGGCCAAGGGGTCACACGCTGGCCGGATCAATGAGTTAAGTTATAAACGCCTGTATTTCCGTCATATCATAGATAGCGTCGGTAACGTCGGTTAACCGACGAGTATCTCGTTTATGACATCTAAGCGGATAAAAGGGCTTGCCGCGAGCCCTTCGCACCTAGTTGCTTGCTCATCAGCATTGTTTTAGAAAATGATAGCTTCTACTTCGAGGTGACACTCGCTTGAGTATCGGCGCCGCTGCGTGGGAAGATTGGCACGCTCTGGACGAGGTGCTCAATGTCGTCGATCATAGAATGTACCAAGAATAGCTTCTCGGCTTCCACATATAGTCGTTAGTCGGCCTCGCCAGTTACTGCACCTTTTGAAACAGCCGGGCTATCGGTTCTGGAATTCCCTGTTCGATCTTGCGAGAGAGCCAATCTTGTAACTGGAGCTTCTGCTCGGGTGGGACTGTTCGAAACTGCACGCCTGCGCGGCCCTTCTTATCACACCAGCAAATCTCAGCATCGATGTCGAATCTTGTAGTCTCCCCAGGAAGAGTAAATCCGGCTTTCACCTGAGCACCGGGATCAAATGTTACCGTGGCGTTGACCGCCAGTCCGCCCTCACTGAGATTCATCATTTGGCACGGGATTTCCGCCTTGCCATCTATCTGAATGACAATAGGGATCTCTAGCGGGCAGCGAAAATATCGTCGGTAGTCTCGAATGATCAGACCGAGCGCGGCTTTCAAGACGCTCCCGACCAGAGTTTCCGTCAATGGCTTAGCAATAATAAAGTTCGGCGCGGTCTTCAACTCCATGCCCGGATATGAATCTACGATGGCGACGATCATGGAGTTGCTGTTGGAGGAAGATAGGCGAATGCGCTCGAGTACACGAATGACTTGTTCACCCAAGGCAAGATCGAGGACAATGGCCTCGAATTTTCGGGTACTAACGAGGCTCAAGGCTGTAGGAAGATCGGAGCAAACATCGGCAGCGATTGCGAATTGTTGCATGCTGGTTATGAGTTGCTCGACCACAATCGAATCGTTCGACACCAACAAGGCACGTCCTACAATTGCGGGAAGTGGCCGGTCGACAGCTTGGCTTCTCAGGTTGGTTGACAAAGCTCCACCTTTCCATTAGGTTAGCTGGGCTCTTCCAAAACCGCCCTGCTCATCTTGCAAGATCATTGTCGCCGAGCCGAGCAACTTCAGAGCGGTTTTTGCTTGTCGTCGGAGAACCGACGAAAGAAATTCAGCGACGCTGGGGTGTGCAGGTGTCAATTTTACCCTTCAGCAATTTGTTCTCGTATGCCACCGGTCCGAGCTCTGCCGGTAAACTGGCTATCACCAATTCGGACATAACAAATTGTGTGCGAGACGCGGGCCTTGATGTTCTGCCCAACGATCTGACCAGAATTCTCTATTTGGCCTCTTTGAGGGACTGTAATAGTGGCTCTTACTTTCATCCTCAACTCTCTATCAGGAACGGAACGGAAGGGGCGGATCGGGCTTTACGCGCGTGCCATGATCAATTTTTTGGGCGCTTGCTGACAGCCCCCGCGTCAGGGTTCGTGCGGCAATTGGAAGAGTACATCCGCTATAACGGAATAGAGCCGAGCGCGGTTGTGAAGACTTGGCAAGCTCTGCAGGCTTATCGCGCTGCCGTGCCGGTGCGCACGCTCCCGATCTACTCTGAGCTCTTCTGTCTAAACATCGAATTAGCACTCATCATCTTGGGAGCTGGATCTGCGACACAGGCAGGAACTCAGGAAGCAGCTTCGCGTTCCGCCTGAGCCGATTCGAAAGGAAGCCAGGCATTGGTTACTCTACCGACCACCATCGCTTCGCCCGGCATTTTGAAACGGCGAATGAGATGTTGCGATACGGGGTGAGGAATCAGCGTCAACTCCCTGCCATCCACTTGGCACCAACAGCAGGCGTGTCCTTCGCTGTGCCAGACAAGATAGAGGGGACGCTCGCGGAGTGTCCGCCAGGCGAACGATTGAACCGTTTTTTGGACAGTATCGATCCATTCTGTCATCTTTTGTCCCTATTAATGCATAACGGTACCGGACGGGGTCAATCCGAGTTTGTAAAAACGATGGCAGGGTCGCGGGATCTTGCGACTGGAGTTTCAGCAAAGTCGTTTCTTGACTGCTGATATTCGTGTCAAAGTTTAGCCGAAATCGGAAAGGCTCGCGGACTGGCGGTACCTGCAAGGTGAGCAGGTCTTGTGCCAACTCTGGTTCGGCAGTGGTTGTGGCTTCCTTAGGATCGATGCCAAATGGCAACAGTAATTCGCTCAAAGGTAGCTTAAGAGCAAGCGCCAGACTAAACAGTTTGTGAATGCTCGGGATCGAGCCGGCTTCAATGTCCGCCAAGGTCGAATGTGGAACATAAAAATCACCGTTCCCTTTTAGCTCTGCGACCGCCCTCGTAGCACGTTCGATGTCGCTCGGTTTGATCTGTCGCTCTTCCCGCAGTGCTCGAATCCACTTTCCAGCTTCCATTTTTTCTAGCCTGCCGGTCCCGCGGTGGTCGCATTTGGGACTCCAACTCCGCCAACAAATGCCACTGGATTAGCTATGAGCAAGACTATCCCCACGTCGCACTCGATCAGATTATCCGCCA
>QIAK01000477.1:5058-7650 GCA_003225515.1 Acidobacteriota bacterium
CGCGACCGCTAGACGAGTGGTTGACAGCCGCACTGCTGCACGCACGCCAAAGAATCCAACAGGTGCCGATACCGTACTCCTAGGGCCGCTAAGGACAGGCCCCAAGAAGGCATGAGGCCCTGTACGTAAAGGCAGGGCCTGGCCAGGAAGAGATTCCAGCGGAACTGGATTGCGGTTGCAATTAATTCATCAGCCTGACGCGTGAGCTCCGCATCGTGCTTCAACCGGGCAAGCTGTCCCATTCTGATCAGCATACCCGCGTTCTCGTCAACCAAACGCAGCATGCGCAGAGTTAGGCGAATTCGCCTTCTGTAAAAGATTTTGAATTGTCTTGGCGAGAGGGACCTACGGAGATATCGCTCTTCGTTAGGATCAAGCAGCGCCCGAACGATTTGAACATCTATATCGTTCTTTTTCTCTTCCCAATCCCGGTCCGTGCGTACGTCAAAAGGGCCTTTCCGGAGAAGTGACCAAGCCAGGCCCAGAGCTGAGGCGGCAACCGCCAAAATTAGTAGTGTCGATGCCATTGGTCAACGTAATCTGTTACCGCCTGGTTCCACTCCCTCAGATCGTTCTTTGGCAAACGCTCCAGCGGGATGCTCGACCATGATGGCAAGAAGTAGGCGGCCCAAATCACTGCTGCGAGATTGTATGCCGCTGGCCTGATTAACACAAATGCGTTATCACTTACGAAATGCAGGTGAGCTCGAAAATCCAGCGCTAACAAATCGAGCGCCGAGTAAACTCCGAATCCAGCAACGATTCCGAGTGAGTACTGGTGCCAAGTTAATCCTAATCGCGACATCAGGGTAATCATTACAACCAGCAGGCAGACCTGCAAGAATCTGGCTGCTCGTTCGAGCAGAATAATCGCTTCAAGAACCCGGTCCTCTCCAGTACCGCCATTCGAGAAGACCAACATCAGCATAGCTGTAACGGCCGCAAGCGCACCCAAAATCCAGACCGATTTCAAAACAATCCTTAAAAACCGGTAGGGCGGCAGAAGGTGCCTCAAAGTTTCAAAGATCACCCCCAGGCCCAACAGAACCGCTAAGGCTTCCCCGCACCAATACACCAGGGAATATAGGCTTTTCGGGTACGGAAGGAAGAGCAGAACAATATCTCGCGACAGCACCAAGACTGTATAGCTAAAAAAGACGGGGAATATCTTTGTCAGTCTTCGCCGCAACATCACGGCCGCAATTGCGAGTTGGAATACAAGCGGCACTACCCAGAGGATCTGTGTTAGGAGGTGGGAGAAGATCATGGGCCGCATTGGCAGACTACTAGCAAACCAACCGGCCCACAAGGGCTTAGTCTAGTGTCTCATCGGAAGCGTTGGTTACCGATTACGATGGGGGGATGGGAGGGCAGTGCGCCGGCGAGCACATCGGAGGTGGTGATCCTCCGTCGGCTAACGATGCCGTAGACATTGCGAACGTTAAAATAATGGTTGCCATAAACAAGCGCACAATCATTTTCATAAGGTTTCTCCTCAGCGGCTAGGGATAGGTGATTACCGAGAGACACCTTATGCGCTTTCTCGAGAAGACCTGCTGAATGTTCGAAAACTGTGCGATCCGGTGTTCGTGCCTCTACCTCGCTCCGCAAACGATCGTAGCGACATAGATTGCATACCCAGCTTTCTTGCCACGGATCGTGTTGTCGGTATACCGACGATAAATGGATCGACGTGCATTGTGATTAGTCCCGATACCCTTGAGGTTCGGAACAGCAAAGCCACTAAATATCGAGCCGCAATAGAAATAACCCAATTCATGAAATCGTCGGCAAACCGACATCAATATTTATCCCTTCTAATAACAATTTCGAGCGCTATACTGCCAAAAATTTCCCAAGCGTGGCGGTGGGTTTGCGCGGCTTTTTTGCTCAACCATTAAGAGTTCGAGAGTCTGAACGGAACTCGGCCCCAGAACCCCACAGTGGCGCTCGGAGAAGCGACGGTACCAACTCGGGATGAACTCAACAGATGTGCACAAGCCCATGAGCAGTATTCCGGTGACGAAAGGCCGCAAGCCTTACGTTGCACCTGCTTGCAAACGTTTGAGTCCAGCGGAGGCCAAAGAGCTGCTTCTGAGTCATGGTGATCCCGAGGACCCCGTGCTACAGCACATGCTCAAACGCATCGAAGAAATTGAAAAACACAGCGGCTCGTGAGACCGGCGCTGACCGTTCCGCAACAGGTGCGACCGTTCCGGTTCGTGAGCATGTTCTAAGTGCGTGATTTAGTCCGTTTGCCGCTCGAAACATCAGCGTTTCGCAACGTGGGTCTTTCGGTTGAGCGAGCGCTGCGATGGGATCAAAACGTCTGCGCAGAACAAATCAGACAAGTCCTGAGGCAAATGGGATTAACGATGAGCTGCGTTTCATCTCTCGCGAGAATGCGATATGGAAATAACACGGCGTATGGCATCCCAAAGACTTTTCTCTACCGATATAGGGAGGGCATCACTCCACACATTTGTCAGATCGTAGCGTTCAGCGAGATTACCGGTTATCGATTTGCTGACTGGATGCAGCTGTACGGATTTGATCTTGACTTGATTCTTGCCTCACAGCTAATGATTCTCA
>QIAK01000477.1:7791-8023 GCA_003225515.1 Acidobacteriota bacterium
CTATAAGGCAGCTTTTGATGATCGCCTTTGGCTGGTCGAACATCTCGGTGGCATTACGTGTTGTTATGTGAAGCTAGTGGGTGCGAAAAATGTCGTTCTCCTGCCGAACCGCCCTCCCTTATCAGGTTGGCCGCTGCGTCTGTCGAGCGAAGTGCGAATCTTGGGCTTAGTCGATCTCGAACTTCGTCCTCGCGAGCCGGCACAGTTCCAGCCGCTGTGTGGTGGAACGGAA
>QIAK01000478.1:0-2455 GCA_003225515.1 Acidobacteriota bacterium
GCACTATCTGAAGAGTGCGCTGGAGGCCGGTGAGGGCGTGGGCCGCGACATGTACTCTCTCAGCGTGGAAGAGACGCTGGCTCACCTGGACGCCGCCGTCGCCGAAATGCAAGCCCAACCTGCATAGAGGATTCATCCAGCCAGCTGTCATAAACATCGTCACACCTTCGCCATCTTCGTTGCCGACCAACTCTTAACGACTCTCCCGAGCCGCTCCAGCGCTTCGGGAAATTTTTCGGTCACGGCGGCGAAGCCCAGGCGGAAATGCGCAGGGTCGCCCTCGAAACAATCCCCAGGGACCAGCAGGATGCCCTGTTCGGCAGCGGCTTGGCAAAATGCGCGGCTGTTCTCTCCACTTACAAGCCAGGGGAAAGCGGTCATTCCGCCACGAGGAGGAATCCAGCCTAGCGTCTCGCGATGCGCGGCCATGAAGGAGTCAAGCAGCCGCAGATTTTTGCTTGCAGTTTCCTGCGTTCTGCCCAGAACGCTATCGCGGTGGCGCATCGCAATTTCCGCCAGCATTTCTGCCGCAGGATTGTTGGAGACGGAAAAATAAGCGCGCGCATTCCAGTAGCGCTCGCGGCGCTTGGCATCGTGCTCGACGATCCATCCGGTTCGGATTCCCGGCAGTGCAAAAGCTTTCGAGAAATCCTGGATGACCGTGGCATGAGCCAGGCGAGCAGCCGACTTCGTCGCGCTTCCCTGGTACATAGGGTGAAAGATAGGGTGGTAGACCTCGTCGATCACCAGTTGAATTCCGCGCCGAGACGTGAACTCGTGCAGGATGTCGAGTTCCTCATCACTCATCGTGGCGCCCGTCGGATGATGCGGGCTGTTGACTAAAATCAGTTTGGTGTTTCCATCCGCAAGTTTCCTGATCTCCTCGATGTCGATGCGAAACTGATTCTCTCTCCGAACCTTATAGAATCGAGTCTCAAGCCCTAGCGATTCGGGCAGAGCGGAAAATGTGGCGAAGCCCGGTTGTGGCAGGATGACGTTGGCTCCTGGCTCCGCCGCCAGCCACATGAGAACAAGCAGCGCCTCAGAGGCTCCGTTCACAACCTGTACAGCGCCGACCTCTACACCCTGCATCTCCGCGATGGCCGCGCGTAGTCCCTCCGCTCCTGCAACCCGGCCGTAAACCAGATTCTGATTCAGGAAGCGCTGCCGCTCTTCCTCCCCGGCCAGGTTCAGGATCTCGTTCAGGGTCCAGCACGGCCCGGTGCTCGCCGCCAGGTTGAATTCAATGTTGTGCTCGTAGCTGTCCAGCCATATGTCCAGCAGGAAGGGTTTCAATTGCATGCTGCACCTCGAAGAATCAAATCAGGGATTCGCTGGAGTGGCTCTTGCCGGAGCATCTTCCCATATCATCCAATGCTCATTGAGTCGCCGGGCGGCCCACCTGCCGTAAAGTTTGAGCGCGACCGTGTTCGTAGCTTCAACGTTTACGCAAACGCGATGAATGCTGTGCTCTACAAACCATGCACTGATCTTCGCCATCAATTCGTCAGCCACGCCAAGGCCGCGTTTTTCTTCGGCGACATTCATCCATTGCAACTCTCCATCGCAGCCCAGGCGACGGGTTCGATGTGCTGCAACAAACCCGACCAGCGTAGTCCCCTCGACAGCCACAAAAGCTGCTCGCGCCGCTAGTGCCTGCTTCGGAGAGTGCTCCCCACTCAGATACAACCTGATCCGGTCCTTCCAGAAAATCTCAGTGCCCCATTCCCGCGCGCGAATTGCAGCCATGGCAGCAATGTCAGAATCTTCAACGGCTCTAACTGTGAATGCCATTGCCAACCCCGGGAACAGGAGCAAATATGACACGGCGATAATCTGAGGCCGCGCCTCGGCTCAAAGTATTTCTAAATCACCACGGCTTCCTTGTACTCCCCAAACACGCGCCGCATGGCATCGGAAATCTCTCCGACCGTAGCGCAGGCTTCGACCGCCGTCAGTATCCGCGGCATCAGGTTCGCACCCGATCGCGCCGCATCTTCCACGCCCGCCAGCGCCGCTTTCCATGGGCCCGAGTCCCGCTTCGAGCGCAGCGCCCGCAATCGTTCCACCTGCTTCGGTTCCAGTGAAGGATCAATTCGCTGAATCGGAATCGGCTTTTCTTCTTCTACCTCAAACCGGTTCACTCCCACCACGATCGCCCGTTCCTCGTCGACGGCCTGCTGATATTCGTACGCCGCATTTTGAATTTCGTGCTGCACGAAGCCCCGCTCAATCGCCTTCAACATTCCGCCCAGGACTTCGATCTTCCCCAGATACTCCGCCGCGCGCTTCTCAATTTCGTTGGTCAGCGCTTCCACATAGTACGAACCCGCCAGCGGATCGATGGTCTGGGGAGCGCCCGACTCGCAGGCAATGATCTGTTGCGTGCGCAGCGCGATGCGCGCCGCCTGTTCGGTAGGCAGAGCCAGAGCCTCGTCATAAGAATTAGTGTGCA
>QIAK01000478.1:2612-5125 GCA_003225515.1 Acidobacteriota bacterium
CCGCCCGGAATTTCGCCACCTCTTCCAGAAAATTGCTGTGCGCGTTGAAGAAGAACGAAAGCCGGGGCGCGAACTGATCCACATCCAGCCCGGCTTTTGTCGCAGCCTCCACGTAGGTCATTCCGTTGCCCAGCGTGAATGCAACTTCCTGCACCGCCGTCGACCCGGCCTCGCGCATGTGATAGCCGGAAATTGAAATCGTGTTCCACTCCGGCAGGCTTTCATGCGCCCACGCGAACATATCCGTAATTACGCGCATCGCCTGCTGCGGCGGAAAAATATAAGTCCCGCGGGCAATGTATTCCTTCAGCACATCGTTCTGCACCGTGCCCGAAAGCTTGCGAATATCTGCGCCCTTTTTTCCCGCGACCGCAACGTACAACGCCAGCAGAATGGGCGCAGTCGCATTGATGGTCATTGAAGTTGAAACTTTTGCCAGGTCGATTCCATCGAACAGTCGCTCCATATCCTCAAGCGAATCGATCGCGACTCCCACCTTCCCGACTTCACCAACCGCCAATGGATGATCGGAGTCGAGTCCAATCTGCGTAGGAAGATCAAATGCCACCGATAACCCGGTAGTGCCATGGGCCTGTTGGACTCTTCCGCGTCGCCCATGCCCGCGTATTGGCGCATGGTCCAGAGCCGCCCGCGATACATGGTCGGCTGAACCCCGCGTGTGTAAGGGAAATCGCCGGGATAACCGTCTTGCTGGTCGTAATCCCAACTCTCCAAATCAGCAGCGGTGTAAAGCGGTCGTACCGAAATATGGGAAGAGGTTTCAGGATCGATCGAGGGCGCGGGCGCTTTGGGCTTCTGCGGCACAGTTATTTTTTTCTACGCGATTTTACAAAGGAGCTAATGCCAAACCAGCCGAACATCAAAGTGAATCCCACAGCGGCAGCTACTCTCGATCCCGGGGCTTTACCGGCGTGGTATACGCCATATTCTCTTACCGTGCCTACCAATCCGGCGACCGCAAATGCAACAAAAACAAAGCCCGTGACCTCCAACCAGAGCTGTCCGATAACCCCAGTGAAGTGACGAAATGTTGTCCGCACCCCGGTCAGGACAGCCCCATAGGTACGTGTACGCTTAACTTGTTGTCCTGCGATTCGGGCTGCTATGCCCAACTTGCGCCCGGTCGAGATGTTTGCCATTTGCTCTCGATTTTACCAATCCCCGGGTTTAGAATACTTTCAAGGTGGGGCTGCGAGCGTAAGCCCGAGATGCCTGCCGCATCTAAGAGTCTGGTTTTTAGACAACGCCCCGGGGGATTTCGTGGACCAGCAACTTAAACATCTGATGAAAGAATTGGGTGAAGCGATTAACGAATCCCTCGCGGATTCTGAGCAGATCGCCGATGTGGTCTCCCGGATCAAAGATGGCGGTTACGATATTTTTCTCGTCCTCGAAGCCACCATTGGCGTCAGTCGCCCCGGTGAAAAGTCTTCAGATAAGACCTCAATGGTCACTACTCTTTCCAGTAATCCCGAGTTGAAGGTCAGCGATCAAGATCTCAAATTCCTGAAGTCCTTACGAATTAAGATCGAAAACGACGCCGCTTAACCTGACTTCCCTTCCGCCAACTCTCATCGCCTGCATTTCCTAGGCAACGGCAGCAGTTTCGGCCTAATCCAAATTCCGTTCGAATGCAGAGATTCCATGGGCGAGTCTACCCTCACCACCACAGAACAAGTAACCACGATGTGGAACCTCGGTGGCCTTAAGGTCCGCCAGTTCGCTCGAAAAGTGATTGCCGGGATCAACGAAGACAATTTGATTGGTCGCGCCGCTGAGCTGGCCTTCAATTTCGTTTTAGCCCTGTTTCCATTGTTTATTTTCCTGCTCTCAGTACTCGGGTTGTTCGCAGCAAGAGGCAGTATGCTTCGCCGAAACCTGTTCGCATACGTCTATCAGGTTCTTCCGCCGGCCGCGTCTCAAGTGATCGGGGATACGCTCCGGGAAGTAATGCATAATGCCAGCAATGGCAAGCTCACATTTGGCATCTTGCTGACGATTTGGTTTGCGTCCGGGGGCATGAGTTCAATGATGTCCGCCCTGAATGGAGTCTATGAAGTGCGTGAGACGCGCTCATGGTGGAAAGGTCGCGCGATTTCTTTTGTCCTGACTGTCGCCATTTCCTTTCTCATAATCGCCGCTCTCGTGGTGGTGCTCTCCGGTGGATATTTGGCCAACATAATCGGCAACTATTTCGGGCTCCAGTACGCTGCAGTGCTGACCTGGAAAGTTGTGCAAATCCTGATAGCGATAGCGTTCGTCACCCTTTCTTTTTCGCTGATCTATTACTTCGCGCCTGATCTGGAAGAGCAACACTGGTATTGGATTACCCCGGGCTCTGTTTTTGGAGTGCTGCTCTGGATCGCCACGTCCTTTGGTTTCCGAGCATATTTACACTTTTTCAATACTTACAGCCGAACCTACGGCTCGCTTGGCGCGGTGATGATACTGCTGATGTGGCTCTACGTCACAGGTTTTGCCTTTCTGATGGG
>QIAK01000479.1 GCA_003225515.1 Acidobacteriota bacterium
CGGGCATTCCATTCCTTGCCGGGACCGATACCCCACCCGGCGTGGCTGTGTTTCCCGGGTTCAGCTTGCACCAGGAGTTGCAGCGATTCGTCGCGGCAGGTTTCACGCCGCTGGAAGCGCTGCAGACGGCGACGTTGAATCCCGCAAAGTTTCTCGGCATGCAAGATCGGTTGGGTTCGATCGAGAAAGGAAAGCTCGCCGATCTGGTGCTGCTGGATGCGAATCCGCTGGAGGACATCCGGAACACGCACAAGATTGCGGGAATGGTGGTGAACGGGCGTTATCTATCGCGGAGCGATTTGGACAATATGCTGGCTGGAGTGGAAAAAGCGGCAACAGCGAAATGAGGCAAAGAACTCAGTTCCCGAATTGGGAGTGAATCCGCACTTTGTGAGCGAGAGCACATCGAGGCCGTTGTCGAGAGCAATAGGCTGACAGCGGGGCCCGTGGTGTAACTGGCAGCACATAAGCCCGTCAAGCTTTAGGGTGCGGGTTCGAATCCCGTCGGGTCCACAGTCCCTGGTTTGGTAGGGGATCTGGCGAGGAGATCGTGACGGGCGACCTCCTCGAAGTAACCTTGACTTCCGATTTCTAAATTTGGATAATTTAGCTGAGCTTGACGGGCTTATGTGCTACCCCGAGTGGAAGAACGCGCTCGGGGTTTGCTTTTCTCTTCGCGAGTGTTTTTCCCTTTCCGCAGCATGGCAGGAGAACTCGCTAGTCCATTGAAGTCGTTTGGCCAGCGTATGTGGCAGGAGCTGCCGGCGCGAAGTAAAGTTGACAGCCCTCCTGGAACGAGACACAATGCGGCACGCTTCTGAGTGACGTACGGGTCCCCTCTAAACTCTCGTGTCGAAGCGGCGTCAAAGCGCCGGCCTGGAGGTCATCTTGCCAAAGGTCAAAGCCAACAACATCACTTTTCATTACGAGCAGCAAGGGACGGGCGAACCGCTGATACTGATTCCCTATCTGAGCGCTGACAACGCGTGTTATGCCTTTCAGGTCGCCGAATATGCCAAGCATTTCACCTGCATCTCGCTTGATCTGCGCGGAACCGGCGAGAGTGACAAGCCCGAAGGCGCCTACTCCACCGAGGATCTCGCTGACGACGTTGCTGCTTTTATGCAGGCACTCGGCATCCAGAAAGCTCATGTCTCCGGCCTGTCGTTGGGTGCCGCGATCGGCATGTGGCTGGCGGCGAAGCATCCGGAGATGGTCAAATCGCTATCGCTGCATAGCGCATGGCCCAAGACGGATGCCTACATGCAAAGCATGGTCGGAGGGCTCCAGTCGGCCGCGCAAGGCATGGGGAATCTCGCCGAAATGGTGATCCTCTGCTTATTTCCCTGGTGTTTCACGCCGGAACTCTATGCCAGCAAGCCGGACTACATTCAGAACCTGGCGGCTTTCGTACGCAGCCGGCCGGCGCAGTCAGTGGCAAGTTTCATCAGCCAGTCGAACGCAGTGATCGGCCATGATGCCGAGGCGCATTTGGGCCGTATCACGGCGCCTACTCAAATTACTTACGGCCGGCAGGATGCTGCGACATCAACTCGTTTCGCAGAGCGTCTGAAGGTGCCCATCCGAAATTCCGAACTGCTGGTGTTTGAAGGATGCTCGCATGCGCCGATCTATGAGAAGGTCGAAGAGTTCAACAACAAGACACTGGAGTTCCTGCAGCGGCATGCGAGCTGAACGTATGTACAAAGCCGTACATGGAAGTGTTCCCGCAGGAACACTTTGGCGAATCTCGGCCAGCTAAGTTCATTGTTGTCAGCACAACTATTTGGTGCCCTGCTTTTTCTCCACCCTGGCCCAGGTGTCCTTCAGTGCGACTGTGCGGTTGAAGACTGGCGCCCCCGGTTTGGAGTCAGGATCGGCGCAGAAGTAGCCTAGGCGCTCGAACTGGCAGCGGGTTCCTGCGGTTGCGTTCGCCAGTGACGGTTCCAGCTTGGCGTGCGGGATCACTTGCAGCGAATTGGGATTCAGATAGTCGAGAACGTCCTTGCCCTCTTCCACGTCGGCAAGGTTCTCTTTGGTGAAAAGATTTTCGTAGATGCGCACCTCGGCATCCACAGCGTGCTGCGCGGAGACCCAGTGGATCGTGGACTTCACCTTGCGTCCATCGGGGGCGTTGCCCCCGCGGGTTGTGGGATCGTAGGTGCAGTGCACTTCGATCACTTCGCCTGCCTCGTTCTTCACCACGCTCTGCGCTGTAATGAAGTAGCCGTAACGCAGGCGCACCTCGCGCCCTGGCGAGAGGCGAAAATATTTCGGCGGCGGCACCTCGCGGAAGTCG
>QIAK01000285.1:0-1283 GCA_003225515.1 Acidobacteriota bacterium
CGAATTTGTGGCGCTGCAGGCGGACGTGCTCGAACTGCCATTCGCGCCCGAAAGCTTCGACTGCATTTACAGCATTGGTGTTTTGCACCACACCCCTGATTGCGAACGAGCCTTCAAAAGTTTGCCTCAGTATTTGAAGCCGGGCGGCACGATCGCCATATGGCTGTATAGCGCATATAACAAGTGGTACCGGTTCAGCGACATCTACCGGAAGATTACGCACCGGATTTCTCCGCGCGCTCTGAATGCATTTTTCCGAGTGGCGGTTCCAGTGCTGTATCACATGGACCGGGGCCTGCGAGCCGTGCCAATAGTAGGGCCTCCCGTTGCCGGCGTAGTGCACCATGTGTTCCCGGTGAACCGAAGTCCTGAGCCGGAAGCGAGGCTGCTCGACACTCTGGATTGGTATTCCCCAAAATATCAATCGAAACATACTTATGAGCAGGTGTTCCGCTGGTTTGAAAGCTGCGGACTGGATTCGCTGACCGTGGGCGAATGGACTTTGGGCGTTCGAGGACGAAAGCCACCACGCGCCAGTGATGCAGCGCTCAAGGACGAACCTGTGGGTGCAGGGGCAACGCACGAAATCCCAAATGCATGAGCGAGCGCCCGCACCAAACCGTTGATGAGACGCCGGCCGGCGCCGAGGCGCACTCGCGCCGGACCACGCCCAACTTTGCAGCCAAGGTGCAGTATGCAGCGCGAGTCATCCCGGGCTACGCCTGGCACAGGATGAACCGCCGTATTCGCAAGGGTCCAGTTCACCTGATATTCGCTCTCGCCGACCACTTTGAACCGGCGATCATTCCGGAAGATGGCCGCGACCGGGCGCCGATTGCTGAACAGCAGCGGCGATTGGAAAGGTGGTGCCGCGAATATCCGCGCCTGGCCAACGAGTGGCGCGACAGCGACGGGCATCCTTTCAAGCACACTTATTTCTATCCCGCGGAGCAGCATGACGGCGGCCTGGTCGATCGCCTAGCCGAGCACTGCGGTGAAGGATGGGGTGAAGCAGCGATTCATCTGCATCACGGACTGCATGCACCGGATAGCGCGGACAATACTCGACAGAGGCTGGCCTCCTTCCGCGATTCGCTGGCAAAACGTGGATGCCTTTCTTATCTGGACGGGACAGGCGGAGCGCGATACGCATTTGTACACGGGAATTTCGCGCTGGCGAACTCGGCGGGGGGGCGCTTCTGCGGTGTGGATTCGGAAATGCAGATCCTGGCAGAAACCGGCTGCTACGCGGACATGACGCTGCCCACCGCCAGTTTTCACTG
>QIAK01000285.1:1288-28086 GCA_003225515.1 Acidobacteriota bacterium
TTACGAATGTGGCTTGCCTCTGAATCAGCGGGCGCCGCACCGCACAGGGTCCGACCTGAAAGTGGGCAGCGAGCCGCGGATTTTTCCCTTGATGGTGCAAGGGCCACTGGCCCTGACGGCGGGGGGAAGTCGCGGTCTGCGCATTGAGAATGGCGCGCTGGTGGCGTCGAATCCGCCAAGTTTAGATCGGTTACGGCTATGGAAGCAGGCAGCAATCTCGGTTAAGGGCCGCGAAGACTGGCTGTTCATCAAATTGCATTGCCACTCAATGGATCCGACGCAGGGAAATGCAGTTCTGGGTGAGGGCATGCGTTCGTTTTTATGCGACCTAGTTTCTGGAGCGCGAGAACGGCAAGAGACTCTGCATTTTACTTCCGCGCGAGAGATGGTGAACATCGCGCTGGCAGCCTGCGATGGCCGGGAAGGAAATCCTGGAGAGTATCGTGACTATCGCCTGAAGCGGGCGCGCGAAAAGCAAACGAGTGGGCAGCAGTTGAAAAAGTCCGAAGCAGTTCTGAAAGGTTAGCGCAATGTGCGGAATCGCGGGCATCGTCACTAACGAGACGGGCGGGGTCGACACAGCCACCATCCATCGCATGTGTCAGACCATTGTTCACCGTGGCCCGGATGACGAAGGCATTTTCGTCAAGGATGGAGTCGGCCTGGGCATGCGGCGCCTCAGCATCATCGATCTGGCAGGAGGGCACCAGCCCGTCTTCAACGAAGATCGGAACGTTTGGATCGTCTATAACGGAGAAATTTATAACTTTAAGCAATTGCGGCAAGAGTTGGAAGCCCGTGGCCACCGCTTTGCCAGCAATACCGACACCGAGGCGATCGTTCACTTGTATGAGGATATGGGGGCCGACTGCGTGCAGAAACTGCGCGGCATGTTTGCCTTCGCGATTTATGACGAACGCGAGCGCAAACTACTGCTCGCGCGCGACCGCCTGGGGAAGAAACCGCTTCATTATGCATTTTCGAAAGGTCGACTGCTGTTTGGGTCGGAAATTAAGTCGATCCTGGAAGTGGCGCCGGAACTGGCTTCACCGATCAACTCCGAGGCTCTTGCCCAATACCTTTACTTCGGTTACATCCCCGATCCGCTGACGGCGTTCACGTCTATTCAAAAGCTTCCCCCGGGGCACATTCTGGAATTTCAAAATGGCGAGATCCGCACTCGGCAGTATTGGGACTTGCCTCAATTCGCGACCCATGCTCCTGCCAGCGAAGAGGAGTGTCTCGAAGAACTCGAGCACAAGCTGGCGGAGGCGGTACGCATTCGGCTGATTTCCGATGTGCCTTTGGGAGCTTTGCTGAGCGGGGGCACGGATTCTTCGACAGTAGTTGCGTTGATGGCTCGCGCCACTTCGGCGCCGGTAAAGACGTTTGCGATCGGGTTCAAGCATGCCGACTTCAACGAAGCTCACTACGCCAAGATCGTCGCGGAACGATTTGGAACCGATCACCATGAACTGATCCTCGAACCCGACGTGGTGCAGACGGTGGAGACGTTGACGCATTCCCTCGAGGAGCCGTTTGGAGATTCTTCCATGCTGCCGACTTACTACGTGTCGTGTCTGGCGCGGCAGCATGTGAAAGTCGCTCTCTCCGGGGATGGAGGCGATGAAGTTTTTGCGGGCTACGATCGCTATGGTATCCAATCGCGTCGCCAGGCTTTCGAGCGCGTACCCGCCTGGGCGCGTCGTTGGTACCGTGAGAAAGTATATCCGCTACTTCCGCGGAATATGCGGGGGCGCAAATTCTCCTACAACGTTTCCTTGCCCTGGCGCGAGCGCTATGTCGATGGCATCTCGTTTGTTCCTGCATTCGAACGGGAAATGCCGCTGCTGTCCGACGATTTCCGCGCATCCCTCAGCGGCAAGAACGACCCGCAACGTCTGATGTTCGATTATTTTGATCGTGCTCCGGCCCACGACCCTGTGAGCGAGATGCTTTACGTCGACACCAAGACTTATCTCACGGCGGACATTCTGGCGAAGGTGGACCGGATGAGCATGGCGACCTCTCTGGAAGTCAGGGTGCCGATCCTGGATCACGTATTCCTGGAATGGGTGACCGGACTTCCGCCGGATTGGAAACTGCGCGGTACAAAACAAAAGTACATTTTCAAAAAACTCGCCGAGCGAGTGGGCGTGCCGAAAGAGGTGCTGTACCGGCGCAAGCAAGGGTTTGCGCTGCCTCTCGCAGAATGGTTCCGGCACGAACTGAAAGACATGGCATCCACAGTCTTGCTGGAGCCGCGCTCGTTGCAGCGCGGATACTTCAATCCGCAAGGCGTCCGCCAGATTTTGGCGGAACATTTTGAAGGACGACGCGACCAGTCGGGGCGCATATGGCGGCTATTAATGCTTGAATTGTGGCATCGCAACTTTCTCGAGGCAGGCAGCCGGGAAAGTTCTCCGGCGTCCGCGGATTATGCCGTGTCTGAGCCTGGGGGCGCGGGATGATCTCGCCGGCAGGGGACACGAGTTCCGACTCGCCCGCCGGCACTGAGAAAGACAGCCGTCCGCCGGTTTTCATGATGATAGAGAGTCTGGAGACGGGTGGCAGCGAACGCCAGTTCGCCGCGCTGGCCCGCGCTTTGAATCCTCGCTCCTTCCGCCTTTTGTTGGGATGCATCCGTAGAGGCGGCCCGTTCTTAGAGGGGTTGGGGGATGTGCCTCAATTTCCCCTGGGCGGCAGCCTTTATGGCTTGCAATCGCTGCGCACGCGCTTTCATCTGGCCCGCCATCTGCGCCGAAACAGTGTGCGCATCGCACACTCGTTTGATTTTTATTCAAATCTGACCATGATTCCCGCGGCGCGGCTCGCCGGCGTGCCCGTGGTAATTGGAAGCCAGCGCCAGCTGGGCGACCTGCTCAGCCCGGCACAATATCGAACCCAACTGCAGATGTTTCGCTGGTGCAACATGGTTGTGTGTAACTCAGAAGCGGCGGCGGCGCGGCTGATCGAAGATGGTTTGCCGCAGCGAAAAGTGACGGTCATCGGAAACGGCTTGCCGCCAAGCGCCTTTTCGAAAGCGAGTGCGGCATTACCTGGTGTTCCCGGGATGCTGCGAGTGGGCATGATTGCCCGCATGAATGCCGCCTACAAGAATCATCGCTGCTTTCTCCAAGCGGCTGCCCGGCTGGTAAAGAAAGTTCAAGGCGTGGAGTTCGTTTTGATCGGCGACGGTCCCTTGCGTCCGGAGTTTGAGCGCATGGCTGCGGAATTAGAAATCCGGGAGCGGGTTCAATTCCTCGGAGACCGGCGCGACATTCCGGCCGTACTCGGCGCGATGGACGTGACAGTTCTGCCCTCTGATTCTGAAAGCTTGTCCAATGTGGTGCTGGAATCGATGGCGGCAGGGGTTCCAGTCGTGGCATCGGCGGTCGGAGGCAACATCGAACTGCTGTCCGGCGAGCGCGGCGTGCTGGTACCCAGGAACGATGACGCGGAGTTAGCGGCTGCCCTGGAGCGGCTCCTGCTCAATCCTGAATTAAGGGCGAAACTAGCCGATGAAGCGAAGAATTTCGTGCAAGCGAACTACGGCATGAAACATGTGCAAGAGAGCTATGAAGCGCTGTACCGCGAGCAGTTGGCCAGGAAAAATGTGGGTCCGGCGTACTCGCCTGTTCCTCTGTCGCGTCCTTCTACACCGAAGCGCCTGCGCGTGGCAATAGTGGCTCCAACTTTGCGTTGGGTAGGTGGACAAGCGGTGCAGGCGGATCTACTGTTGCGGAATTGGAAAAATGACCGGGATGTGGAAGCAGTCTTTATTCCGGCTGATCCGCGCTTACCCGCCGGTCTGAGGTGGATCGAACGCATTCCTTTTCTACGCACCATCGTGCGCGAGCCATTGTATAGCTTGAAGCTATGGCATGGATTGAAGGATGTGGATATCGCTCACATCTTTTCCGCTTCATACTGGTCGTTTCTGTTGGCCCCGGCGCCCGCCTGGTTCATAGCGCGGTTACGCGGCAAAAAAATGCTCATCAACTACCGCAGCGGAGAAGCGCGCGACCATCTCCAGCGATTCCGCAGTGCAAGTTTTGTGCTGCGGAGAGCGGATCGCCTGGTGACCCCTTCCCAATACTTAGTCGACGTGTTTCGCGAATTCGGCCTGGAAGCGCAGGCTGTGCCCAATCTAGTCGATCTGTCGCAGTTTTCTTTTCGCCTTCGTAAGCCGCTGCGGCCGCATCTGGTGTGCACGCGCGGCTTTCATCCCTATTACAGCGTCGACGTCGTGGTGCGCGCCTTCGCCGAAGTTCTGAAAAGTTATCCTGAAGCTCGTCTCGACTTAGTTGGCGGAGGGCCGATGGAAGTGGAAATTCGGGCTTTGGTCGCCGACCTGAAGTTAGCCGGAGTGAGTTTTACAGGCGTGGCTTCGCGGAACGAAATCGGGCGTCACTATGACCGCGCGGACATCTTCATCAATGCGTCCTGCATCGATAATATGCCGGTGTCCCTTCTGGAGGCATTTGCATCTGGAACGCCGGTGGTCAGCACGGCGCCGGAAGGAATCCGATACCTGGTGGAGGATGGCCGCACCGGACTTCTTTCGCAGCCGGGGGATGCCCAGGCCTTAGCCGCGAACGTGATTCGATTGCTGAATGAGCCGGAGCTCGCGAGCCAGTTGATCGCGAATGCTTTCGAGCAGTCCAAGCAATACCATTGGGATGCAGTGCGTGAGCAATGGCTTGCGGTTTACCGTTCCATGCTGGGTAGCGCAGTCCGGCCAGCAAGGAACTCCCCGGATCCGGTGGCAGAGCCGGCGGAGCTTGCTGAGCCTGTGAATCCCAACCGATGAGCCTATCTCTTGAAAGAATCCGTGCTCCGCGTAAATATGCGAGAGCATTGCGGTGGTGCAGCGCGCTATTGGGATGCGTTCTCCTGCTTGCGGGGCTATTAATGCACTGGGGAGGCCGCCTGCTGGAGTCGAGCGATCCGCTTTCTGCGCACGCCGATGCGGCCATTGTGCTCGAGGGATCTTGGCTGGGAGAACGAACCCGGTTGGCTGGAGCAATGCAACTGCTGCAGCAAGGGCTACCGTCACGCGTGCTGTTGCCGCTTCCGCCCGAATCCTACTGGGGCGATCCTGTGACTCCTATGGCTCGGCATTTCCTGGACACAAACTACGGCCATGAGCTTTCGGAGCGGGTCGATTTCTGCGACATAGGTCCGGACGTAGATTCGACAAAGCAAGAGGCTCACCGGATTGGCGAATGCATTCGGGATCACCATTGGGCAAGCATTATTGTTGTGACGTCGAACTATCACACACGCCGGGCAGGAATTATATGGCGCAGGATGATGCGAAAGGAAAATCCGGCGCTGCAGATTTCAGTGTATGGCGTTGCGGATCAGGATTTCCGGGCGGAGGGCTGGTGGCGGAAACGGCTTTGGGCCAAGACCTGGCTGATGGAGTTCACGAAGCTGATTTGGGCAGAGACCTTCGGGCGCTAGCGCACTTTGAAATCGACTCCGGACGGTGCCAGCATTCACGGGGTAGAAGCCAGATCGGCTTTCCGATCTTGCATTTCGAAATCGTGGGAATCGCCTTCCAGACAGACTCGATGCCAGAGTTCCAGATTCAGCAGTCGCCAGATGCGGTCGTAATGATCGCGATGGTGGGCGCGATGTTCATGAAACAAGCGCTCGACTGCCGCGCGCCGAAAAAGACCACGAGCCATGCTGCGTGGTTCCAGAAGAAGTTGCTCAATATTATCGAGATGCGGACCAGCAAGCCAGCCACTCCACGGGGTAGGGAAGCCCAATTTCGGACGATAGATAATCGAATTCGGGAGAAGGTCCTCCATAGCTTTTTTCAAGATGTGCTTGCCTGAAAGCCCGTTGAGTTGATGGCTGCGCGGGATGTTGACGGCGAACTCGACCAGTTCGTGATCGAGGAATGGCACACGGCTCTCAATGGAGGCGGCCATGCTCATGTTGTCCTGTTTCATCAATAGCTCAACCAGATAGGTCTTGATGTCGGTGTAGAGCAAGCGCTGCAGCATCTCGCCAGAAGAGCTTTCCCAGGCCTCGAGTACATGGGTATAGGCCGATTCCGAGGAGAACTGTGAGGCAGTTTCTTCCGACAACAACGCAGTCTGATCTTTCTCGCCGAATGCCGAGAAGAAATTATCGAAATAGAAAGAAGCCCAGGAAGAGCGGTCGAGAGCGAGGAAGGTGTGGCTGAGTTTGCGGCGGGCGGTGGCGCCGATCAAGTTTGAATCGGAAATCGATTGCCGTATTTTTCTGCGGAAGAAACCGGGCATCACTCGCCGGTAAACATCGTCCCAGGCGGTGTTTTTTAAGGTAAACGCGTACCGCGAGTATCCGCCCAAAGTTTCGTCGCTGCCTTCGCCGGTCAAAACTACTTTCACGCGGCTGCGAGCGAGTTCGGCGACAAAGTAAAGAGCCACGCTGGAGGGCCACGCGATGGGTTCGTCCTCGTGCCAGATCAGCTTGGGCAGGGAATCAAAAAAATCCTGCCGGCTGAGCAGCACTTCATGATGAATCGAATTTATGTGCTGGGCCACGACCCGCGCATAAGGGAGTTCACTATAGTTGGTCTCGGTGTAGCCGACAGAGAAACTCTCGACCGGCGTGCCGCGAAGTTTGGTCATCAATGCAGCCACAGCGCTCGAATCCAGGCCGCCACTGAGAAAGACCCCGAGAGGAACATCACTCATCAAATGGCTGCCGACCGCCTGTTCGAGACGTTCGCGGTAGGCATCGACGTAATACGACTGTGGGTGTGCCTCAGTCTCGCCGTGAAGCGGCAGGTCCCAGTAGCGAGAGATTTTTATTTCGCCGTCTTCCTTTAGCTCGAGTGTGTGCCCCGGCATCAGCTTCTTGATTCCGGAATAAAAAGTGTCCTCTCCGGAAAGATAGCCAAAGGCCAGATACTCGGGCAGACCTTTTGAATTGAATTCGGCAGGGACGCCTGGATGAGCGAGAATCACCTTGATTTCCGAGCCGAAAAGAAATGACTTGGACGTAAGCCGGTAATAAAGGGGCTTGATGCCCAAACGATCGCGGGCCACGAAAAGCGTCCGCCGGCGGGTATCCCAGATGGCAAAGGCGAACATGCCGCTCAAGTGCCGAACACAATCGCTGCCGTACTGTTCGTAGAGATGTACGATGGTTTCGGTATCGCTGTGAGTGGTGTAACGATGGCCTTTTTGAACGAGCTGTTCACGGAGCGATGCGTGGTTGTAAATCTCTCCATTGAAAACGATCCACAGAGTGCCGTCTTCATTGCTGATGGGCTGGTGGCCCGTAGCCAGATCGATGATGCTCAGGCGGCGCATTCCCAAGCCCACGGCACCATCGGTGTAGACGCCTTCATCATCGGGGCCGCGGTGGGCCATGGCTCGGCACATCTGGCGCACCGTGGCAGGATCGACCTGCTCATTCCTCGAAAACCGGACGACACCGGCAATTCCACACATGATCGCTCAATCTCCCGAGAAGGAAGAACTCTTTCCTCTTCCAGTCTGCCCTAAATTGCGCAAAGCTGCCAATTTGTTATTCTGAATGACGAGTGAACGTGCCCACTACTGTTCTATCGAGGGAACCGCTGTGAGCGCCGGAAGGACCGGCAGTTGTCTCTTACTCCGCCGGGTCCTGCGCCGAAAAGCCGGCACATTGAGAGCAGTTGTCCTTCTTTCTCTACACAGCATCAACATCCGATTTGAAGCTTTGACCGGGGAGCAAAGAACGTGAGCGTGTCTATCAGTTTGTTTGGCTTGGGATACGTCGGCTCGGTGAGCGCCGCCTGCTTTGTGCACATGGGGCATCGTGTCATCGGAGTTGATGTCAGTCCCGCCAAAGTGGAGATGTTAGGTTCGGGGCGGAGTCCGATCATTGAAGCCAGCATGAGCGATCTGGTCTCTGAAGGTCACGCCGCCGGCCGGCTTGAGGCCACGACCGATGCGGCGAAAGCAGTCATGCAGTCCGACCTCTCTTTTGTGTGTGTCGGTACTCCGAGTCTGAGGAGTGGAAAACTTGACCTGAGCCACATTGAAAAGGTGGCGGGTGAAATCGGCGAAGCTCTACGGGGCAAGAAGAGTCATCACGTGGTGGTTCTGCGCAGTACGGTGTTGCCGGGAACAACGCAATCGGTGTTGATTCCTATCCTGGAGAAAACCAGTGGCCGTCGTCACGGAACCGACTTCACAGTTTGCTACAACCCGGAATTCATGCGCGAGGGCAGCGCGGTGGCCGATTTTCTGCACCCACCGTATACCATTCTGGGCGCGGTCGACGCCCAGCATCTGGCACCGCTGAAAAATCTCTATAAAGATGTTCCCAGTCCGGTTTTTGAAACCAGCATCCCGGTCGCCGAGATGGTGAAGTACGTTTCGAATGTCTTTCATGCCGTGAAGGTCGGGTTCGCCAATGAGATCGGGACACTCTGCAAGCATCTGGGAGTTGATAGCGAGGCTGTAACGAAAATATTCACCTCGGATCACAAGCTCAATATCTCGCCCGCCTATCTTTCGCCGGGATTTGCGTACGGAGGATCGTGCCTGCCTAAAGATCTGCGCGCGATTACTCACCGGGCGAAGGAGTTGGATTTAACTTTGCCACTCCTGGAGGCGCTGACTCCCAGCAATGCCGAACACGTGAACCGGGCTGTGGACCTGGTTTTGCGCACGAATTGCAGGAAAATCGCCATGCTCGGCCTGAGCTTTAAAGCAGGGACGGATGACTTGCGCGAGAGTCCACAAGTGCAATTGATCAAGCGGTTGTTGGGAGAAGGCTGCCAGGTGAAAGTCTGGGACAAGGATGTTTCACTGGGCCGACTGGCAGGATCGAACCGCCAATATATCGAGGACGTGATTCCCCATATCGGATCGTTACTGTCAGCCGATCTTCAAGAAGTTGTGCGCTACGGCGAGGTGGTGATCGTGGGCACGAAGTCGGTGGAAAAGAGCCAGTTGGAGAACTGCCTTGGCCCGAAGCAGATCATTATCGACCTCGTGAATCTCGATCGGACGCGCCGCTTTGGCGGGGGATCGAATGAAGGGATCTGCTGGTAGCCCGAGATGATGCAATGCCGCATTCTTGATTTCGAGACGGTGGACTGGAATGCCCTCGATCAGTTTCCTGATCGCACGGTCTTCCAGACGCGCGAGTGGCTGCGCTTCATCAGTGAGACGCAAAAAGCCGTGCCCGTGATTGTGGAATTGCAGGAGGATGGGCAACTCGCCGGATATTTCTCGGGATTGACCATAAAGAAATTTGGGGTCAAGGTGCTAGGCAGTTCGTTCCCTGGTTGGACCACTCCTTACGTCGGCTTCAATCTATTGCCGGGAGCATCCCGGTCGGCGGCCTTGGCAGCCGTGGAACAACTTGCGTGGGATGATTTGAAGTGTATTCACATGGAAGTCTCAGACCCGTATTTTGCAATGGAAGACGGCGAGAAACTCGGATTTACATGCGGCTCCTATACTTCCTATCGAACCGATTTGCGGAAGAGTGATGACGAACTATTCAATGGCATGGATAGTGCCTGCCGCCGCTGTGTGCGCAAGGCTGAAAAAAGTGGAGTGACCATCGAAGAAGCGCATGACGCCGCGTTTGCCGACGAATATCACGAACAGCTGAAAGATGTTTTTGCCAAGCAGCAACTGGTCCCCACCTACGATGTGGAGCGTGTGCGATCTCTGGTCAAGCATCTCGAACCTACCGGGCGGGTTCTGCTGCTTCGAGCGCGCGACCCGGAAGGGAAGTGCATTGCGACCGGAATCTTTCCCGGCTTCAATAAGATTGCCGAATTCTGGGGAAACGCGAGTCTTCGGTCGGGACAGATCTGGCGTCCCAATGAATACATTCAGTGGTACGTCATGCGCTACTGGAAGAAGCGCGGCGTGGAAGTCTACGACTGGGGTGGAGAGGGCACGTACAAGGAAAAATATGGCTGCGTGCCGCACCAGGTGCCCTGGTTTACGAAATCACGTCATCAGATCGTGGGCAAGCTGCGCGACGAAGCCAAAAAGATGTTTCAGCGCAAGCAGCGCCTGCTGGGTTGGCTGAAGACCGAGAAGGAGCGCCCTGCCGGGTAAACTTTCAGCATGAAGCCTCCCGTCTTTATCGTCGGGTGCCCTCGCTCCGGGACCAGTTTCCTCTATCATCTGCTGCTTTCGGCGGGCGGCTTCGCCGAGTTTCATACCCAGATGAATGTCTACGATGTGCTGGAGCCGATTTACGGTGACCTGGGCACATTGAAGAACAAGAGAGCAGCCATCCGCGAATGGCTGCGCAGCAAGGCGTTCCGCGTGTCAGGACTCGACTCGGTCGCCATTGAGGCGAAGATCATGGCGGAATGTCACGGAGCGAGTGACTTTCTCCGCATCATCATGGAAGAAATTGCGCTCCGGCAGGGAGTCGACCGCTGGATTGACTCCACCCCTACGAATATCCCTCATATGTTGCGAATTCGGGCCGACTTTCCGGACGCGCAATTCGTGCATATCATTCGCGACCCTCGTGATGTTGCCCTGTCACTCGATAAACGGGCTTGGAGCCGGCCTTTGCCATGGGACAAGACTAGGAGCCTATTGGCGGCAGGGCTTTATTGGGAGTGGATTGTACGCAGAGGTCGCCGGTTGGGCGCCTTGACAGCTCCGAATTACATGGAAGTGCGTTATGAAGATCTGGTGGAGAAACCGGGTGAAACACTCGCGCAAATAGGCAAATTTCTGCATCAGGATCTGGACTATGGCCGCATCCAGCAAGTCGGCATAGGTTCGGTCAAGAAGCCGCTCACCTCTTTCAATGAGGATCTGAAGGAAGGAAAGTTCACCCCGGTAGGAAGATGGAAGAGCAAGTTTCCTGCCGACCAGTTGATTCAGTTTGAGGCGCTGATAGGGAGCTATATGGGAGAGCTCGGATATTCCGTCTCGGCGGACGCCGAGACGCGCAACCATCCTCTGGGCAACAAGAGCATGCGCCTGATCTACGGGGCATATTACGAATGCAAGCAGTGGGCGAAAATTCACACGCCTCTGTCGCGGTTGATGGTGGATTATTCCGCGATTCTGATCGACAAGTAGGTGCACAGCCTGGCGGAATTAACGATGACGGTAGACGTCCATGTGAGGCTTCCGGCTGAGGCGCTCGTATTGAGGACGCCAGCCAAAGGCTCTCTCCCTCATTGGAATGACGCCGGAAAACATGACGAGCAAGTCCCGAGGCGATCGCTGAAACGAATCTTCAATTCTCTGCACAATCTGATCCAAGACGCTGGGCGAGAAGGGGCTGAAGAAGTACAGCACTTGCGCCTCAGGCGCCAGGTTGTACTCCAGGGCATCTCCAGTGACGACCTCAATTTCTGTGCATACGGTGTGGGCTCGGCGATAACTCTGCAAATTGTTTCTGGCAATTTCCGCTAAGGTCGGAGCAAATTCCACGCCAATTATTCTGCGAAACGGGAATTCCGACGCGATCAGCAGTACCCGTCCTTTTCCGCAGCCGATATCAATGAACGAATAGTCGTCGTACTGGACCGGTAGTTCCATCAGTGCGGATCGAGTGAGCGCGGGATGGTGCGATTGGTACTCCAGTCCCGCGGTTTTGTTCTTGCTGTCAAAATCCAGCCCGCTGAGGGGAATTTTGCCGCAGGTGTCCACCCCATGTATGAGATCCCACGCTTCGCAACGGGAGTGGTTAATCTCCCTGAGAACAGGCTTTGCCCAGGCTCTCGCTTTTACCCACGATTTTAAGCTTTCCCGAGCACTGATGATCATCGGGGACCAATCCTACCACCGTAGTTCAAGCTATAAGCTTTTTTTTCAAAAAAGCGCATTTGGAGAGCAGCTTCGGGCGAAGAGTTGCATCTGAATAGGGCTTCTGGCGGCCATCTGGGTGCCCCGATGGAAACCGGTATATGTAATTTTGCGGTCACACTGGAGTAATATCGGGGTGAAAACCTCGGGCGGGGTCTGCCGGAATGAAGTGCACTAGAGCAATGAGGAGAAGCTGCATGATCCCATTTCGTAGGGTATTGCTTTCAGCATTTACGCTGCTTACAGCCATTTCGCCTTTGTTCGCGCAGCAGCTATACATTACGAATGAACCACTGATGACCCTTGAGCGTCTCAATATTGGCACCGGGGCGCTGTCAACGTTGTACAACATCGGCGCGAAACCCGATGATCTGACGCTCAACTCCCTGGGGCAGCTTATCTACACCGTTCCATCGACAGGAACGGTGTACCTGTACGATCCGGTCACGAGCACCAACTCCGTTCTTGCAAGCGGACTCCCGTATGCGCGCGACCTGGCCATTGAGCCTGGTGGGAACACGATGCTGATCGCGATCTACAGCCCCGGCAAGATCATGCGCTACGACTTCAAGACGAAAACCACGGTTGCGTTGGCGCAGAAGCTTGGTTCTTGTGATGGCATCACCTATGACGCGTACGGCAATCTGTATGCGGTTGCGAACCACAACACAATCGTCCAGATCGATCCTTCAACGGGAGCCGTGCTGAAGACCCTGACTCTGGAGGCGCATTACAAAACCAATGGCGCTGACGGCTTGACCTATGACAGCTTCACACGCAGTTTGTGGGCGACGCACGCTGGCACGACCGGCAAGGGTCTTATTCAAATACCGGTGACAGCTTCGGGTTTCACCACGGGTAATTTCAGTCTGTATCTTTTCACATCACAGCTCTCAGGGAGTGCACCGGACGGACTCAAGTCCGACGGCAAGGGCAACTTGTACGTCGGCGCAATCCACACGGTATTCGTCTACAACATTGCAAGTAATACGATCACCAAGAGCTTCGTAGTCGGCGGTGCGGATGGAGTTTCATTAGTGCCGGGAACCTACTGAAACACTGAGATTTTTATCCTGCTGCCAAGTCCTGGCGTGATGCAGTCCGGCGATCACGAGTTCTTCTTACGCCTGAAGCTCTTGGCCAATTGCACGAAGGCCGTAATTCGTTCACGGTGCAATACGAGTAAGGCGCCCGTATAGGCAATCACTCCCACTGCAACTTCGATTACCAGGCGCACTGCCATCGGCAAAGTTTGGGGCATCGTCCATTTCAACAACAGGACCAGCCCTGTCATGACGAGGGTTCCATCGATAGCAGGACGAAGAGCGCGGATGTACTCTCCTGTTTTCATCCCGATCGAACTAAAGGTCTTCCAGTAGAGGGGAATCGCAACGAGAGGATAGGCCGCCACCCAGCCCATGGCCACGCCGGCCGTGCCCCAGTGGCTGCCGGCATAGAAGGCGCAGGGAAGAATGACGACGGCCAGCAGATCGCTCCACATTACAAAGCGTGGATTGCCGATTGCAGTCAAAACTTTAGGAAGAAGCGCCACCATCGAGCGGACCGCTGCGTAGATGGAAAGTATTTCCAAAGGCACGACCGCGCTATCCCATTTGTGTCCCAGCGCCACCGGGATCAGTTCTCTTGCCACCAACCCCAGCCCAACTGTGGCTGGGAACGTAATCAGGGACATTGCCTCGGACAATGTCCGCACATAGCGGCGAAGTTCCGCGGGTTGTTTTTGCACCAGCGCCAGATAGCTGGGAATCACGGTGGTGACCAGCGATGTGATTTTTTCCAGCGGTACGTTCGCCAGAGTCCAGGCCATACCGTAAAAGCCAAGCGAGGTTTGGCCCAGGGTTCGGCCAACGGTGACGTTATCCAGCGTCTGGTAGGAATTCATGGCTACGAGCGAAACCGCCACATGCCAGCCGAAGAGTAGAGGCTTGCGGATCTCCGAAATACGAGGCATGGCAAAGCGGTGCGGGCGAGTTGCGACGATCAGAATAGCGCGCAGCGAAATGCCCACCAGATTACCCATCACGAGCGCCCAGTATCCGAAGCCAAAGTAGGCCATCGACAACGTGATGGCTGCCGCGACGATCGCGTTCACCGCATCAAAAATAGAGAGCAGGCGGAAGCGGATCTCTTTGTTGAGCAGGCCCTCGGAAACCGCCCGGAATCCCCATGGCACCAGCGCGCTGCAGGCAACAATGATCACCATTACAAGGCGCGGAGTGCGGAAGAAGAGCGCTATGGGATGAGCCAGTGCGGAGGCAATGGCGAAGCATGTGATTCCAGCCAGCAGCGAGAACGTGTTCAGTTGGGCAACCTGATCTTCGGTAAGGTCAGGAAAATTTACGATGACGCGGAGAATGCCAAAATCTCCAACGCACCTGAGATATGGAACCAGGATCATCGCCATCGCAACCAAGCCAAAATCTGCGGGAGATAGCAGTCGGACAACGATCAGCAACGAAACCCAGGCGAATATCTGACTGATCCAGTCGCCGATCGCTTTCCATGCCAGGCTGCCGACCAGGGAGCGGTCGCTCTTTTTGGGCGCGGAGGTCCCCGCAGGAGTGGTTTTGATGGGCGCGGGTTCCGGAGTCGTGGAGATGGTTTCGCGGGAGTCCAAGGCTCAATGTGGACAACTCAGCAAGGCCGCCCGAATCGTCAGACCTCATTGTCATGGAATACAGCGAATCTGCCAAGACTAAGCTTGTAATTTCTGTGAGTTCAGGCCGGCGACGTTGGGGAGCGACGGTTGGAGCAGCGGGAGCGAATTCGAAGGATTTCCGTACCTTCGAGAAAGGGAGTGCTCGTGGAGCGAATGCTATACTGCCTTCACCCTCCTGACCAGCGCAAGTAGGGCGCGCATTCCGGGAGCGACCTGCGAAAACCCGTGTCCACTGCACGAAGTCAAGCACCGGTATTCGTAATGGGCTGCCATCGTTCCGGCACCAATCTCCTCTACGACAACTTGATGTCCGCGGGCGGTTTCGCCATTTACCGCGGATATATGCCCGTCCACAAACTTCTGATTCCGCGCTTTGGGAACCTGGAGAGCCGCGCGAATCGCGAACAGGCTTTGAAAGTTTGGCTTCGCAGCAAAGGCTTCCGCCGGTCCGGGCTGGAATCGGCTCTGGTCAGTGAAAGAGTGCTGAACGAGTGTAAAAATGGTGGGGACTTCATCCGCATCACCATGGACGAGATCGCACGCCAGCAAAAGGCGGCCCGCTGGGCGGTTTACGATCCTGATACCGTGCTGTACGTTCCAGCCATCAAAGCCGATATCCCGGACGCCTTATTCGTACACATTCTGCGGGATGGCAGAGACATTGCGCTTTCGCTGATGAAGATGGGCGGCTTTCGTCCATTCCCCTGGAACCGAAAGCAGCGCAGTTTGCTCGAGACCGCCATGTACTGGGACTGGACCGTGCGGCGTGGCCGAAATTATGGACGACAGCTTTCTTCCGATTACATTGAAATTCACTATGAGGATTTAGTCTCCGATCCGCGCCGCACTCTGAGCAAACTGGGAGAGTTCATCGAGCATGAACTCGACTATGATCACATTCAGAAATCCGGGCTGGGTCGTATTCGAGAATCAAATTCATCCTTTCGTGAGGAGCCGAAGGAAGCCCAGGGAAATCCGGTGAACCGCTGGAAAGAGAAACTCACGGCGGAACAGATAGCCGGACTGGAAGCCGTGATTGGGGACGCGCTGCAGGAGTTCGGCTACGAGCTCACAACTACAGAGCGCGATCGCCATCCCAGTTTCAAAGACCGGTGGATGCGATCCTTTTATCCCATGCTGCTTGATACGAAGTTGTTCCTGAAGAACAAGACTCCATTGGGCCGCTTCTCTGATCTTTCCACGCTCGAATTGGACGCGAACGACTAGAACCTGGTCCGTGACGGTTGCGTTGCACGCCCAATCATCTCAAAGATTCATCTGCTATTCTGAATCGAGCTCACTCATGGCTCTACCGGACACACCGGTTTCGAGGGTTTCACGATCAACGGTATGCGCGAGATCTACGTCGTAGGTGGGCAGGTACGGCAGAATGTTTTTCGCAAGCTGGAAGAGTGGCAATCCTGCGACCTGGGCCGAATCATTCGACTGGCTTTGGAAGCTAAGAAATCGACCAGCTGTGTTGAGTACGTGTCCCCGGCTGAAGCCTGTCCGGACGGCACCTCGGCAATTCTTTTCAAGTCCGCATACCTCGATGGAAATACTCTTTACGCGTGCACTTCGACCGAAGTATTGATTTACGAGCTCCCGGATTTTCGTCGGACCGGCTACATTTCACTACCCTGCTTTAATGACGTTCATCATGTGTGCCCGACGGGACGAGGCACGCTCGCAGTCGCCGTAACTGGACTTGATTTGGTCGTCGAAGTGACGATGGCCGGCGACCTCGTACGCGAGTGGAACGCACTGGGAGAAGATACGTGGGCGCGTTTTTCGCGAGAAATTGATTATCGCAAAGTAGCAACCACCAAACCTCATCGTTCGCATCCCAACCACGTATTCCAGCTTGAGGGGGAGCTTTGGGTAACTCGTCTTTACCAGAAGGATGCAATTTGCCTCACCCGCGAGGCACGCATCGACATCGGCGTGGAAAAGCCGCATGATGGCTATCTGTTTCAGGACGCAGTGTATTTCACGACCGTGGATGGACGCGTGGTTGTGGTCGATCAAAAAAGCTTAAAGGTAAGAATCGCATTCGACTTGAATCAAATGCATCCTGAACCGAGACAAGTGTTGGGATGGTGTCGCGGTCTACTGCCCGTCGACGAGCGATTTATCTGGGTTGGCTTCACGCGAGTTCGTCCTACAAAATTCGTGGAAAATGTAACCTGGATTCGAAAGGGAAAATCGCAGCGCAAAGCATCCCATCTCGGTCTCTACGATCTTAAACGCGGCGAATGTGTCGACGAAATCGCCCTGGAACCGCATGGCATCGGCGTTGTCTTTAGCCTGCTGCCGGCATCTGGCAAATCGTGAACCCCATGAGCGAAATCTCTAAGGTTGACTTTCTGGCGGGGCGGTATTGATCCATGGACACTGGTGTTGCTTTTCTGATGTATCACGAACTGCAGTTGCCGGGACGTGAATTATGCCAGTCTGATCCGGGCTACACGCGCTACATTGTCTCCGCGTCCGCCTTCGAGAACCAGATCCGTTCTCTGAGAAGCCTTGGCTACCAGGGAATCGATGTACGCCAGGCGCTCGAAAATTCCAGCCCAAAGAAAGTCGTCATTACCTTCGATGATGGCTGTGAAACCGATCTGGAAGTGGCTGCTCCTGTGCTGAGCAGCCTTGGCTTTGGCGCGACTTTTTACGTAACTGCAGGCTTCCTGGGCCGCCGGGGATATATGACCGAGGCCCAATTGCGCGAACTTTGTTCGCGAGGCTTTGACGTGGGGTGCCATTCGATGACGCACCCTTACTTGCCCGATCTCGATGATGCCGGCTTGCAAAGAGAAATTTTCGAAGCCAAGTCGCGTTTGGAACAAATTATGGGCAAGCGTGTAGATCATTTCTCCTGTCCCGGCGGACGTTTTAATAAGCGGGTAGTGCACGCAGTAAAGCGTGCTGGATATAGGACACTGGCAACGAGCCGCCCACACCTGAACTCCCGGTCTACAAATCCTTTTGCGCTGGGGCGGATTGCGGTTCTTTGTGACACTACTGAAGAACAGCTGGCGACGATCTGTCAGGGTGGCGGGTTGTGGAAACTAAACGCGCAGCGAACCGTCCTGGACTCGGCCAAGAGCATTCTCGGAAACAGCACGTACGAGCGTTTGCGATCTCTCCTGCTAGGCACACGGTCAACCTAGTTATCATCTTGATTCCTGCCTGAGTCCTGTTCCAAGCCCCACAGCGACCTAGAGTCCCCCGACGGCCTTCAGCCTCCTCCCTTTCAGCCGCACTTTGGTACACGTCACGTTCCTGCAACGATGTACTTACGTGTCCGTCAAGGACAAGTACCTTGGTTATCTGGGAGGATCACAGATCGATCTTTAAAGTCAAGCGTAAGGACTCGAAAGTTTGAAGTCCCCCCACTTCCTTTTTCGAGGTTACGCATGCCGCAAGAAAGCTTCATCTGGTCTGCGAGGAACAAAGGGAATTCAGTTGTCACTCGGATAACTCGAACTCTTGCCCTCGTGGCAGTATGTTTCGGCATCACCTCATGCAACAATGGCCTGATTGGCTCGCAATTGAAGTCTTCTCAGAGCCAGTCCTCAAGGCAAAACACAGTTACAGTGGCAATCACGCCAAGCTCGCCCAGCGTTGCTTCCAGTGGCAAGCTGCAGTTGGACGCCAGCGTAACTAACACGAGCGATACTGGAGTGAGGTGGTCTGCGAGCGCCGGCACCATCACGCCGAGTGGTTTATTTACCGCACCTAGCGTCAAAACGACTCAGACCGTGACCGTGACCGCGAGCAGCCTGTTGGCATCGGCCGAGGCGAGTGTGCCTGTCACCGTGACGGCAGCATCGGCGAGACTGGCGATCGCTACAACTAGCTTTCCCCATGGAACGGTTGGGACCAGCTATACCGCAACTCTTGCTGGGACTGGCGGTATTCCGCCTTATGTTTGGACTCTTGTCTCGGGAACACTGCCGCTTGGCTTGCAACTGAATTCCAGCACCGGAGTGATCGCAGGCGTTACGACGCAGAGCGGAACTTCTTCGTTCTCGGTCCAGGTGACCGATGGAAGCGGAAATTCAGTAACGCAAACCTTGCAGATTGTGATCGGCTCGCAAACGGGAACCAACTGCGGACCGCCGAGCTATCCCTGCTCTCGCTCCGATTCGTTGGTGCTCATTCCCAAAGCACCTCCACAGCTAGGCTCCGATCCACGGTATTTCGGAGGTCATTTGGGCGCCGGGGTGGTTGCGATTGATCCTGACTATAATAATAGAATTCTGCGCGTGACCGACGGCAACACCGATATCTCGCGCCCCGGGCAAAGCTACAAGCCAGGCGGATCTGCCGAGAAAAACGTCTCTTCCTTCGACGAGAGCTTGTTCCTGGTTCACAATGAAACCGGCGGAGTCTGCCTGTTTCACTATGATGCCACCAGCTTCACGACGGCTTTTCACGGCTGTTTCAACAATGTGGGGAGCAGTCCGGACTTTGGTTACACTGCGGCCGATCAGAATGCTTTTTACAGCTACTATGCCAAGAAGCTCTATCGTTTTGTAATCGACACAACCAACTGGACCATCGCAGCCGATGCGACTTTCAATAACGGCGTAGGCTATTTCGATCCTGATAATCCCAACTGTTTGAATGGACAGATTGCTGCGAATAACTGGTACACGGGCGACAGCGGCCTTTCCTCGGATGACAATACGATGATCGTAGCCATTGGCCCATCCCAGGATGCTTACCCCTACTACGTGGTCTGGAACCGGACCAAGGGATGTCAGTGGATGAACGTTCAGACGTGGCAGGTAAGCCATGGATGGAATACGGGCCTGAGCAATCCGCAGGGCATCTCCTGGGCGAGCGGCGGTACTCCGTCATCGGCGGGCGGAATACACAACGCGCAGATTGATCGTAGCGGGAACTTTGGCGTGCTGACCATCAATCAAGTTACCAGCCTCAATCACAAACTGTTCTGGACGATCGGAACCAATCAGGTTGACGATACCTGCGTCACGTGCCATTCGCATTGGGCGTGCGATTTCGGCGTCTGCTTCTGGCAGATGGGTCCGGGCTCGGGTTTTAGTCTCGAACACCAAACCATCGGCTCTGTTGATGCGGTCCTGGATGTCGACACAACACCGGTGCTTGCTCAATGGGGCAGCGACGAACACATGTCGCACGCCAACGCCGTGCAGGGAGAAAAGTTGATATATCTGGCGGCCTGGCAGCCGGGCGGGGGTGCATCCTCCGTAAATCAGGTATGGGGCGACGAGATCCTGGGTGTCAACTGGGACGGCTCACAGCGCACGATCCGGTTTAACAAGAGCTGGGACAGCGGATACGGCGGCTTCTATGGCAGCGTTCGTTGCTCAATCTCAAGGCAGGGGCATTATGCAATCTGTAACTCGGATTTGCAGATGTACAACCTCGACAAGGGTTTCGGCAATGGCCTGAACCAGGACACGTGCGATCACACGCAGTCCACAGCCAAGAGGAACACGACCGGTTGTCGATCGGATGTCTTGCTCTTTGAATTGCGCTAGTCTGTTTCTGGATCGGTGAGTAACTTAAGGAATCGCAGGGGACCATTCCTGCGATTTGTTTTTGTTCAGAGTCGTGCGAACTTCTCGATTCTGCACTAGAGAACGCCGGAGGCATTTGGTTTTCCTTCGTGAACCTTCGTGTCCTTCGTTAGTTAAAAGCTCTCAGCTTTCAGCGCTCAGATTTCAGCGGACCACCCTGTCATTTAGCGAACTCAAACAGCGCCTCGAACCTCAGCCTCAGCTGGCTTTAGCTGAAAGCTGACAGCTGATAGCTGAAAGCTTGTTTGGCAAACGCCTTGAGTTATGGAAACTTGGGTTATGATTCTGCTTTAGATCGAAGCAGCACGTCGAAGACATGAGCTCTAAATCGAGATGATATCGAGTGCGTACCGGATCTTTCGAAAATTGCGCGCCATGGACCGGCATGAGGTCGCAGATCGTTGCCGCCAGGAGCTCTCCAAGCGCTGCGATGCTCTGTGGTCACGATTTCAGCACGACTTCACCAACAACGCTTTTACCAGCGGGGAGTGGCGACCGGGTCTGTTTTTCTTTGCGCCCGAACAACTCGGATCTCTGATCGAGTTGCTGCGCGAACGATTTCCGCTTCAGGTGGAGAATATCCTCGCAAAATCAGAGCGGATTCTGGAGCATCGCTTCGATCTGCTCGGGTTCGAGGACCTACGCTACGGGGAACGCATCAATTGGCACCTCGACTTAGTTCATTCGAAAGAAGCATCCGCGAAGCCTTTCCACCGCGTGAACTATCTCAACTTCGCCGAAGTTGGAGACAGCAAAATAACCTGGGAGCTGAACCGCCATCAGCATTTAGTCACACTAGCCAAAGCGTACCGGCTGACTGGGGACGAGCGCTACGCGCGCGAGATTCATTCGCAATGGCGAGATTGGCATGCCGCGAATCCGTATCCCATAGGAATCAACTGGGCGAGCACCCTGGAGGTGGGTTTTCGAAGCCTGTCCTGGATGTGGGTTTACTATCTGCTTGAAGGCACAGGGACACTGGATTCAGGGTTTCGCCACGAGTGGCTGCGGGCCCAGGCTTTGAATGGACGTCACCTGGAGCGTTATCTCTCCACATACTTTTCGCCCAACACTCATTTGCTCGGCGAAGGAGTGGCCTTGTTCGTCCTAGGCACGATGTGTCCAGAACTCTCAGGCGCGGCGCGTTGGAAGGCCCGAGGATGGCAAATCGTTCTCGACGAAGCCCGCCGGCAAGTGGCTCCGGATGGAATGCATTTCGAAAAATCGACCTATTATCACGTGTATGCCCTCGATTTCTTCCTGCATGCCGTCGTACTTGCTTCGAGAAACGCCCAGAGCATTCCACCTGAATTAGAAGAGACTCTCGAAAAAATGCTCGATGTGCTATGTCTGCTGGGCTCGGAAGGTGCGCCTCCGCGATGGGGCGACGATGATGGTGGCCGTTTGTTCGATCCTGCGCGAAATCGCGCAGAGCACATGCTCGATCCTTTAGCCGCCGGAGCCATTCTCTTCAATCGCGCCGATTTTAAATCTCTTGCCAGAGGTCTACGCGAGGAAACGATTTGGCTGCTGGGAAAAGCTGGCGTAGAGCGGTGGGATCGCATAGAACCGAAAGCTCTTGTGCCGGCGTCTGCCGCCTTGGAATCGTCGGCGATCTACGTTATGACAACAAAACGGGGGCAGTTGTTGATGGATTGTGGCTGCTCCTCCGGGCAAAGTCATGGGCATGATCATGCCGGCGCGCTGAGCGTCTGTCTGCAGGCAAACCAGCAAGCATTGCTGATTGATCCCGGTACATTCGAATACGTCGGCCCCGGACCGGAGCGGAATAAGTTTCGCGGCACCGCGATGCATAACACACTGCGAGTCGACAACCAGGATCAGGCCGAGCCGGACGGACCATTCTCCTGGAAACAGCATTTCCAGGCTCGCGCGGAGCAATGGATTACAGGAGTAAGTTTCGTTTTTTTCGCCGGCAGTCACAATGGCTACGCACGCCTTCCGTCCCCGGTGGTGCACAGGCGCTGCATCGTCGCCCTGAGGTCCGGTATTTTTTTGGTGCGCGACATTGCGGAGGGCAGCGGCCAGCACCGGCTGGATATTTCATGGCACCTGGCTGCGGATTTGTTGCAGCCGAAGGGAGCCGAGGGGAAGCAAGTGTTTTGTCTCCCGAATTCCGCCAAGGGCCTGACGATTTTGCCGGCTGTGGGTCATGGCTGGACAGAACAATCTAGTAAGGGGCAGTGGTCGCCCGTGTACGGCCGCCAGTCCGAAGCCATGATCCTGAATTTCGCTGCATCCGTTACCTTGCCTGCTGAGTTCGTCGCGCTTCTGGTGCCTGAGTGTGAATCGGCACTTACGAATGCACAAAGCATTCCGGGTAAATTCATACGGGCGCAGCACTCGAATGCGACTGCTTTCGTTCAAGCTTACCGCTATGAGACTGGCGAAGCCGAGTATCAGTTTTTCTTCGGACGCGCTGATCAAACGTGGCAGGCAGGATCGGTATCGAGTGACGCAGAATTCGTATGCCTGTCTTCGGGGCTGGGGCAGCACGAACCTGAGATCGTATTCTGCAATGGTACCCACGTAGATATCGCAGGATTGCAATCCGTTCATACGAACCGCAAGGTCACGCGCTACGAGCGCCTTCTCGGGCCGTTGCGCATTTCTTGTTCCGATCCCGACGCAATCATCTCTACCGACCGACCGAGTCAGCCTGCATATCAGAATCCTGCTCGCTAAGACGCCGAGGGCGTCGGTCATATTCATAGCGGGCGAACAATCAAACTGGCCGTTGCCCTGATGGGTCGACCGGTCCTGCTATGCATTAGAATCGGGAAAGATTGCCCTCCACCGAATTACTACGGCATTCGTTATCTTCCGAGGAGAGTGCATGCTTCGCATTGCCATCCCATTGTTGCTGGTCTCCTGCCTTGTCGATACGGGTACTTGCTTCGGGCAAGTCGAGAAAAAGCCAAGCCAGAATGCGTCGAAGCCCGACGAGAAAACACGGGCGGGTTGCGGACAATCCTACTGCGCCGAAACGACTCGCGAGCCTAAGCCCGGGAGTCCCGTCGTTCCGCCAAAGGCAAATCAAGTTTTTCACGATCCCGAGTTTGGCTCGCGACTCATAAGAGTTACTGACGACAGCGGAATCGACGGAAAACTCACCGGCATGAGCTTTGGCGCGAACTCGTCGGCGGAGATCAATGAATGGGGAAAATTCGATCCCTCGCTCGGATCATCCGGTGGATATTACTTCTATGTCATGACCGGCGGCGGAGGCTCGGTTTTGTTCACGATGGATGCCGCGACCATGAAGGTCACGCCGCATTGCGATTCGCTGCCCGTGTGCCGGCTTCCGTCCGGGGGCAGCTTCAGTTATGTCGATCCGCATATCGTCTACGGCCATTTTGGATCGAACAGCACGATCGACAGTTATGACGTTGTAAAAGGAAAGCAATCAACCATCTACGATTTCAGCAAATGTCCGCACCTGCCCAACGACCTTTCCGGATACCCGGGCGCAATTTCAAACAGCGGAGATGACAGCAAATTCTCCGCCTACGCCGGCGGTAAAGGACAAGGCGGCGGCAGCCAAGTCACGTACTACGACCGAACTACTGGACGTTGCTATTGGTACGACACTGGCAGCGGCCGTGTAGGTGGTTCTGAAATGCCGGCAACGGACGTTAAAGCTGGAATCCTCGCGCCGCCTGCTGCTCCGCGGCTGAAGAGTGCTGCGGGAAGTCTTCCGGCAGGCGATTACTACGTGCGACTGACCGCAAACACACGGCGGCCGACAGGTCCCGGTGAGACGCTTCCGTCACCAGAAGAGCACATCCGCTTGACATCGAGCGGAGGGATCGAGGTCGATGCGCCCGAGATACGTGTACATCGGGACGATTCCTGGGCAGGAGACACGCCAGGGTTCAGTTGATCAGGTTAAGAGTGGATACACGCAGGCGGTTTCATTGACCAAGGCGAGCAGTCCGCCAACCACCACCAGCGCTGGCTACAACGTTCACAATGTGCGCCTGAGCCGTGACGGCAGCACATTGAAAATCACTCCCGCCGGGGCCCGCGATATGTTCTTCTGGACGCCGAAGACTGCTATGGTTTCTGCCTGCACTACCGCCGGTGAGGGACACGGTGGAGTTGCCAGCTATTGCGGCGGCCATACGGTGCTGGGTTATTCGCACCTGATCAACCACGGCGGTCCCGGCAACATGGTGAGTCTGCTCTACCGGCCATTGTCAGACCTGACCCAGATCAAGCAACTGCTTCCCCCCGAAGAATCGGTGCCATTCTTCGGGGATACGCATTGGTCGTGGAATAACGCCGATCCTGCCGATTCAACGCCGGTATGCGGAGCTTTCTCGGGAACGGCGATGAGGCAAGGAGATGGCACACGGAATCCCGCTACAAACCCGCTTCTCGTGGAACGGCAACCGTGGGAGAGGGAAGTGGTTTGCGTTGCAACCTCGGGTACACCCCACGTCTGGCGATTCGCCCACCATCACGCCACCGGAGCTTGTAATGCGAATGCCAGAGCAGGGTCATGCTTCAACTCGCTCGCAATCGGAAACGTTTCGCAGGACGGCAAATTCTTTTTGTTCGGGAGCGACTGGGACTGGAACCTGGGAAGCGAGACGCGCAATCCGGGATGCCCGACCGCGGGCAGGTGCCGATTCGACGCCTTCATTGTGGAGTTAAAGTAGGCGGAAACCGCGAAGGACACGAAGTTACACGAAGGAACCCGATCAGGGATTTTTCCTTCGTGAACCTTCGTGCCCTTCCTGGTTAAAGTTCTTTTGTCTTTCTTTTCCCGGGTTTCTCAGCCTTCAAGAGTTTCCGAACCCTTTGCTCCATGCCTGGGGGCGCGCTTTGCAGCAGCGAGCGCGCGGTTGCGCGGAGATTTTCCTTCAAGTCATGCCGGCGGAACAGAGTACGGTCGAGGCGATAGCGGACGATGGGAGTCACGGTGCCTCCGAACCGCCGCAGGAATTCGTGAGCGCCGCCCAACGAATGCCGACGAAGCCCCTGATCACAAGCCCACTGGATTCCCCTCCACTGCAATAAATCATTCGGCTTCAAGTGCATGAATTCGTCGAGTGAGCTATTGGCGGCAGACTCGAACAAGCCGCCGGGGAAAAAACGGAAGATGTTGATGGCAATTACTTTCCCGGAGAATGTAGCCAGAAATAGCCGGCGATTGTTCCTGAGACTGACGGTTTTCTCAAAAGACTCGAAGCTCCATTCGCCATGGACCTGCTTCCGCTCGGTGCCACGCCAGGCCGAATATACTGCGTGAGCGTCAAACATGTCCTGCTTGCTGACAGCTTCGCGGACTTCCACACCGTGCTTCTCCGCATAACGAATATTTCTACGCCGGTCTTTGGAAAAATCTTTGAACAGCGCCTCAGCGCCGCGGGTGAGATCGAGCACTACGCTTCCCTGCAATTGATGGCGCCGGAAGCCGCACGCCGAAAAAGGGGCAAGCTCAAGAGAAGCCCAGGTATAGACGTGCACCAGGTCCGCGCGGGCTGCCTCCGCCAGCAAACCTTTCGCCAGCATATCGAGTGTGGCCGCGTTATCTGTGCCATCCACACAAATCTGCGGACGCGAGGTGAGTCCGGATAGGACCTCTTTCTCCAGGTGAAATCCCGTTAGGACTCCTCGGACTTGATTCCCATCGAGCGCCAGAACCGCGAACGGCCGAGTGCCTCGACGAAGCGGATCGAGGAAGTACTCCGGAGAATCGTAATGGGAAGGAATTTCCACACGAGTCAGAAACTCGCGCCAGGCTCGCTCCAGCTCAGGCCCGGGAAAGCCATCAAGAATCTCAAATTTCAATTCTTTCTCCTAAACGCGAGAGCCGGCTAGCGGGCCTGTTGCGCCAGCCCGATGTGCGGTTCGACCAGAGCAAGCAGGCTATTTTTCAGGAAGGGGCCGCAGGCCAGCAGACCCGACAGGAGTGGATCTCGGCGATTGGCGGTTAAATCCGTCTTTTCCAGTGTACTAACAAAGCCGCCCGCGCTCTGCACCAATGCCGCTCCCGCCACCACGTCCCATTCGTTCTTGGGTGTAAGCGTAAACGTAACATCTGCAAGGCCCGCCGAAACAAGCGCGAGCTTGTAAGCCACAGAACCCATTGGCCGGATCACGACGGAAGAGTTCTCAAATGCCTTCCACTCGCCGCGTTTCACTTCGCTGCGGCTGGCTAGAATCAACGCGCCCTCCAGGCTGGTGCGCTGGCTGGGATGCGAAGGCTTGCCGTTGTAAGTTACGCCGCAATCGATTGCTCCCAAAAATGTTTCGTCGGTTGCAGGATTGTAGATGCCGCCGGCCATCGGCCTTCCATTCTCGACGAATCCGATTGAAACGCAGAACTCTGGAATTCCTTTCACGAATTCACGCGTGCCATCGAGCGGATCAACCACCCAAACGCGCGAGCGCTGCAGGCGAATGGGGTCATCCACGCTCTCCTCGGAGAGCCAGCCCTCGTCATCGCGCAGCAGGTTCTGGCGCAACACCGCGTCTAGAGCGCGGTCCGCCTCGGTCACGGGATCATGCCCGATCTTGTATTCGGTCTCAATCGCGCCCGGGGTGAAGCGGGAGAAGACAGTGCGTGAAGCGGCTAATGCGGCCTCGATGCGGGCCAGAATGTCCGAATAGGCAGAAGTCATGCAATCCCCTGGAATTAATTTATTAAGCGGGCCACAACATGCGAACGCCGGTGATCAACAGCAAAACGCATAGCATACGGCGCAGCCAGAGCAT
>QIAK01000285.1:28235-28692 GCA_003225515.1 Acidobacteriota bacterium
ATAGAACAAGAGGAGCAGCATCATGATGATGCTGCCCGCCCCGACCGAGGTGAGGCCCACGACAAAACCCACGGTTAGGCCGATAGCCGCCATCCCTGCGAAACCTTTCATGGACGGCGCACGATTCGCGATTCGATCTTCGATGTTTTTCTGCAGGAGCAGCATCGTCGGAATCACGAGGAGCAACACACCCACTGCCATCTTGATAAACGTGTTCACGCCGTTTCCGTATAGGAGGCGGATGTAGATGAGCAGTTTGACTCCCGTGAAGGATCCGGGAATGCTTCCCAGCGCCAACGCGAGGACGACCTTCCGGCGGACCGTTCCATTTTTCAGGTGGAGCAGTCCAGCCGGGATCTTAGTGAAGAATTGGAACAGGGCATCGGAACCGACTGCCACAATGGGCGAATAACCCAGGCCGAAGATCAGAACGGGGAGCATGAGAACACCGCCCCCC
>QIAK01000480.1 GCA_003225515.1 Acidobacteriota bacterium
TGACGAAACTGCACGAGGAGTTTCTGCGCGGGCACGCGGATGAAGTATTGGCAAATCTGAAATCGCGCGACGCGGTAAAGGGCGAGATCACGCTTCTGATTGGGAAAGCGGAGACAGGCGAAGCTCCATTGTCGACGGACACCTCGTCCGCGAGGATGCCCATTCGCCAAAGAGTGCATCAGATCATGGCGGAAGAGAACCTCGATGAAAAGGCGGCGCTCAAGAAGGTGGCGAAGGAACGCGGAGTTTCGAAGAGCGAGGCATACCGCGAGCTTCAGAGGAGCAAGTGATCGGAGCAGGAGAGCTGAAGCACGGATCTCACATTTTCTTCTCAGCCTTCATGCCGTTGCACCTTGGCCCTTGAGCAGTTCCGCATTTTCCAAGTAATCAATCTTGGCATCGCAGGGAATCAAGCTAGTTAATTGTGGGAAGCGGAATCGTTTTTGCCAGGTTACCCTTTTTTGGACGCCGAGTGGGAACTTGGAAATGTGCGTCTTTACGGCTCTGGTTCCACGGTTTACGTCTGTGATTCAGGATGAAGGGTAGTCGGGGATTAAGTTCGTTCAAGGCCGCGAGACCGTCTTATGCGAATCCTGGGCCCCGGCATTGCAATCGACCCAAATGCCGGAGTATTGTGCTCGTTTGCTCAAGATCGAGCAGCGAAAGTGGATTCGGCAGGAATTCTCTTGTGTTCGCAACCGTACGCTAGGACTCGGTATGAACGGAACAGCCTTGGTTTTATTTTAAATACATCATTTTGCTCGGACGTTTGGAGGGATTCATGAATCAGAGATGGATGCGACGGGTACAGGTTGGCGGGATGGTGTTGGGATCGGTAATCGTGCTGACGGCTGCCGATACGGGGACGCTGCCCAAGCCACCGGTCGCGAAGAAGGTTCCGCATGTGTCCGAGGTCAACGGGCGCAAAATGGTCGACGATTATTACTGGCTGCGGGACAAGCCGAATCCGGAGGTGCGGGCTTATCTGGAGGCGGAGAATGCCTACACCGATGCGGTGATGAAGCCGACGGAGGCATTCCAGAAGAAGTTGTATGGCGAGATGCTGGGGCGGATCAAAGAAACCGATGTTGAGGTTCCCTACAAAGAAGGCGACTACTTTTATTATGTGCGGACCGAGGCAGGGAAGCAGTATCCCATTCGATGCCGGAGGAAGGCCAGCATGGAGGCTCCGGAAGAAGTGCTGCTCGACGTGAATGAACTAGCGAAGGGGCAGGCGTTCATTACAGTCGCGGCGTTTGCGGTGAGTCCGGACGGAAATCAACTTGCATATTCGTATGACAACACGGGCTTCCGGCAATTCACTCTGGCGGTGAAAGATCTGCGTACCGGCAAGACGCTGGCGGACCATGCCGAGCGGGTGGGCTCGGTAGTCTGGGCCAACGATAACCAGACGATTTTCTATACCCAGGAGGACGCAGTTTCAAAGCGGCAATACCGGCTCTACCGGCACACGGCTGGATCGGCAGATCCCGACGCGCTGATCTACGAGGAGAAAGATGAGCACTTCGATCTCTCTGCGAACAAGACCCGGAGCGACGCCTACATCTTTCTGATTTCGGGCAGCCATACCACGACGGAAGCGCGCTACATCTCGGCTAATGATCCGACGCAGGATTGGAAGGTGTTGGAGCCGCGAAAACAAGGCGTGGAATATTATCCCGATCACAATGCCGAGTTTTTTTATATTCGCGTCAATGATACGGGACGGAACTTCCGGCTGGTGAAGGCTCCGGCTACCGATCCCGGAAGCGCGAACTGGCATGAGGTGGTCGCTCACAGTCCGGAGATCATGCTGGACGATGTGGACTTCTTCAAGAACTTTTGCGTGTTTTACGAGCGTGCGAATGGGTTGCCACGGATACGCGTTTCCGACCTACGGACTGGTGAGTCAAAACGCATCGAATTCCCAGAGCCGGCGTACGCGGCCTATCCCTATGTGAATCGCGTATATGACACGACGGAGTTTCGCTATGGATACCAGTCTCCGATTACGCCCGCATCAGTCTTTGCGTATGACATGGAGAAGGGTGCGTCGACGCTGCTGAAGGAGAAAGAGGTTCCGGGAGGCTATGACCGGACGAAGTATCAGGTGGAACAGATTTATGCCACGGCATCGGATGGGGTGAAGGTTCCAATTTCAGTGCTCAGGTTGAAAGGTGCGAAGCTCGACGGAAAAGGACCGCTGTATCTGTATGGGTACGGCTCGTATGGAATCTCAATCGACATGTTTTTTAATTCAAACATTTTCAGCATGGTCGATCGCGGAGTGGTGACAGCCGTGGCGCACATTCGCGGCGGCGGGGAGATGGGAAAGGCCTGGCATGATGCCGGGCGCATGATGAACAAGAAGACTACCTTCACCGACTTTATTACGTGCGCCGAAGATCTGGTGAAGCGAGGGTATGGATCGAAGGACCGGCTGGTAATTGAAGGCCGAAGTGCCGGCGGATTGTTGATGGGAGCGGTGCTGAACATGCGTCCCGATTTGTTTAAGGCGGCGCTGGTGGGCGTGCCATTTGTGGATGTGATGAACACCATGCTGGATGAAACTTTGCCGCTCACCGTAGGCGAGTTTGAGGAGTGGGGCAATCCGAAGGAGAAAGCGGCGTTCGATTACATGATTACTTATTCCCCATATGACAATATCGAGGCTAAGAAGTATCCAGATATGCTGGTGAAGACTTCGTTCAACGACAGCCAGGTAATGTACTGGGAGCCCGCGAAGTATGTGGCAAAAATGCGGGCAATGAGGACCGATCACAACATTTTGATTCTGAAAACGAATTTGAGCCCGGCGGGACACGGCGGAGCCTCGGGCAGATACGACCGACTGAAGGACTCGGCATTCGATTACGCGTACATTTTGCGGGAGATGGGAATTGAGAACTGATATTTGATTTCAGACGTTCGATTGCAGATCAAAAGTTAGAGTTCTCAACCGTGCGGTACTCCGCCGTTAGGTCAAAGAAAACAAGTTT
>QIAK01000481.1 GCA_003225515.1 Acidobacteriota bacterium
TCAAGAGGGACCAGAGATTGACTGCGATTTCAGCCCAAATCTTCAGGAACTATTCGAGAGTAGATAGAAGAAGTGACGCGGGGAGATGATCCATATTGACTTGTACTTGCGCAGGGTCAAAAGATGCCTGTCACCAGAGATGACGAGGGAAGCCTTCGCCGCCAACGCATATTCGAGGATGCCATCATCATCCGGATCATCCACGACGACGTGAACCACAACGTTGGGCATGACCAACGCGCCCATGCTCCACAGGACGGGCACTGCCGGGAGCTGGCTTTATTCCGCGGCCAGGTAACCCCAACCCTTCTGGCTGCGTCTAACCGTAAGGACCGAGTTGGTGGGCTGGTGTCTTCCGGATGGGCGTATTGCCGCCGGGCGTATAATCAAGGTTAAGGAGTACCCTATGAAACTCAGGTGGCTGGCAATCGCGACGGCATTGGCGGCGTTCAGCGTGGCGCCCTGGACAGTGGCGCAAGTTTCAGATCAAGACAAAGATCAGCCGAAATCCGGCGACGTGCAGAATGCGCCTAAACAGGCGCCCGCTCAACTGCCCACGCAAGAGGACAGTGATATCAAGCATAACGGCGGCAAGACCGACGTCGATGCCGTGGGAAACCGCAACGTAGGGTGCGGTCGCGGTGTAGGCAACTGGTACAGCGTTGAAGGCCAGGTGGCACGCGGACGTCAGTATGCCCAGCAAATTGAATCGCAAATCAAGCTGGTGAACGATCCTGTGATCACGGAATACGTGAACCGGGTAGGGCAGAACCTGGTGCGTAATTCTGACGCGCAGGTGCCGTTCACAATCAAAGTCATCGATTCCGATGTGGTCAACGCGATGGCGCTGCCCGGCGGATTTTTCTACGTGAATTCCGGACTGATTCTGGCGGCCGATGAAGAAGCCGAAATGGCCGGCGTGATGGCGCACGAAATTGCCCATGTTGCGGCCTGCCACTACGGACGCGAAATGACGCGCATGAACCTGCTCCAGATGGCTTCGCTGCCTGCCATCTTCATGGGGGGCGCTCTGGGATATGGAATTTATGAGGGAATGGGGCTCGGCATTCCGCTGACCTTCCTGCACTTCTCCCGCGGCTTCGAAGCGGAAGCGGATTATCTCGGCATCGAGTACATGTATCGCGCTGGGTATGATCCGTCGGCCTTCGTATCGTTCTTCGAAAAGATTCAAGCCATGGAGAAGAAGAAGCCTGGGACATTATCGAAGGCCTTCGATACGCATCCCCAGACTCCAGACCGGATTGAAAAGTCGCAGAACGAGATCCGTAAAATTCTTCCCGCCAAGCAGCAGTACGTAGTGACTACGTCGGAGTTCGACGGGGTTAAAGCGCGACTGGCGGCAATCGAAAACAAGCACAAGGTGATCGACGAAAAAGATTCGAACAAGCCCAGCTTGCGGCGAACGTCCAATCCTAGTGACAAGTCTGACGACAGCAAGAAGGATGACGATCGTCCGACGCTGAAACGGCGGGATGATTCATCGAACTGATTAGTAATGGAGATCCTTACCGGCGGCCTTGGCCGCCAGTCTTATTTTTGCGCGGTCGTTCTGAGCGCACAGTTCAGCCGCTGGAGGGATCTCGCTGGCGGCGGTATCTGTCTGACGAATTCGGTTGTGGGGAGATCCTTCGCTCCGCCTGAAAAGCGGCTACGCTCAGGATGACGCCATCGTTAGGGACATTCCGGCGCCCATCCCAGCCACCCCCTTCATTCTCCCATCCGTCAGATCATTTCATCCCTGCATCCTTTTCAATCCCTGCGTCCTTGCATGCCCGCTACCGGCGGGGCGGCCTGATTTGGCATAGAATCTGATCTGTGGACCTTGCTCACAACGGCTCGTGACTTCGATCACAGATGGAGTTGGGGAGCGGATTTACACTCGGCTATGTACGACTTCATCGCACGCGGATAAGGCGGAATAATTCCCATGGCAGAGAACACTCATACCCCGGCCAACACCCTCACGGTCACCGACAATCGCACGAACAAGACGTACACCATCCCGGTGGACAAGGGAACGATTCGGGCGATGGATTTGCGCCAGATCAAGACCACTTCCGACGACTTTGGGCTGATGACCTACGATCCGGCGTTCATGAACACGGCATCCTGCAAGAGCAGCATCACCTACATCGACGGGGATAAGGGAATTCTGCGCTATCGCGGCTATCCCATTGAGGTTCTGGCGGAACGCTGCACGTTTCTCGAGGTCGCGTATTTGCTGATGTTCGGCGAGCTGCCTACCGAGACGGA
>QIAK01000503.1 GCA_003225515.1 Acidobacteriota bacterium
AAAGCAGCACCCAGCGTAATGGTCGCGAGCCATAAGACTCCGAAAGTTAGCACGCCATCCCGACGGAGAGACTTGGCAGCGAAGTGGATCGTGAGACTGCTGGAAAGCAAACAGATCGTATAGACGATAGGGACACTCAGAACATCCTTCGGCATGGGCCCCGTCAGACTCTTGCCGAGATAAAAGAGGTAAGCCACCACGAAGATTGTGAAAATCGCAGCTTCGGCT
>QIAK01000504.1 GCA_003225515.1 Acidobacteriota bacterium
GATTCTTCGCGGCATGCCCAACAATCCTGGGATATGCATGAAGTCGAAGGTAAGGTGGAAGCCGATTACGAAAATCCAGAAATGCAGCTTACCGAGCGTCTCGCTGTACATCTTCCCCGACATCTTCGGAAACCAGTAATAAAAGGCGCCGAAAAGAGCGAAGAGAATGCCGCCGACAATCACATAGTGAAAATGCGCGACCACGAA
>QIAK01000425.1:0-8695 GCA_003225515.1 Acidobacteriota bacterium
TGCAACGCGGGAAGTCCGAGCATTCGTGCCAATCTCAGCGACTTGCCAATTTCCGCTTCGCCGGAAATTGAAAGACTGTAGCCGCCACGGTCTAACCAGCCCCGGGCTGTCGCAGGCGCCGCATGTCCCATTGCTATCTGGAAAGGACCGATCTCAACCTGCAATCCTCCGGGAAAATACGGCTCCGGAGCATTCTTGCGCCCCGCCGTTTTTCGCACGCTTGAACCCGATGCGCCCTCTGTCAGATGAAAGGGAACCGTCTCCAGGCCAACCTCCGCTTTGTCAGAAGCCGAGCTCATTCGAAGCTCCGCGAATTCCCCACGACCATCAATCTGCAGGGTCGAACCCGTCGACGCATTCTGCTCGATTCGAAGATTCCCGCTTATCGTTCCCGACGCAACCAGGTCCTCCGGAAGGCCTTTCTTCGCCCGCTGCGCGAGTACCGCCGCCGCACTCGCAGGCACATCGTTCGCCGTCAACGTGAGCCCATAATCATGGCTTCCCGGCAAGCCCATCTCGCCCTTCACCAGGACGAGGCCGCCGCCGACGGGGCCGCTACATAGAATGTCTTTAAAGCGATGGTCGAGCGAACTGTATCCTGCATCGCAGTGACCCACCAGCCTCAGCGCCTGCCCGCTGGTGATGTCGTAGCGTCGAAAATCGTCGATCGAGCCATCGCTCGCGATCTGCAGCTTCGACGGAGTGCCGGCTAGAGTCACATCCAACAGCACCTCTCCGCGCCAGCCCTGATCGTTTCCACTGAAAAGTTTTGTGAACTGCCCCAGTTGTGCGCGCTTCCATTCGATAATGAATTGCAGCGGTGTATCGCGCAGGGCCTCGGCTCGCTGCCATGTTCCGCTCACTTGCAACATGCCGGTATCGTTCAAGTTCAAGTCAGTGCGGAACGGTTGCGCCTTTAATCGCACGCCCCAGCTGTTCTCCGAATCCTGCCAGAGGGAAAAATCGGCGTTGGTCAGCGCATAGGGCTTCTTCTCGGCGCCATTCTTGAAATTGATGCGCCCGGAAGTGGCTTGAATATATGGAAAGCCCGGCCGCGGTTCCGACTTTCCTTTAGCCGTCGGAGCCAGCGGAATATGCGCCGTGCGCTCCAGCAGCGCTCCCAGATTCCAGTGGCCGCCCTCGGCGTGCACCAGATTCAAGCTGGGTTCCGTCAGATCGAGGCGGGCGATTTCGAGCCGGCCGCGCACCAGCGACGTCAGTCGAAGCGAAGCCGTCACTTGGCTCGCCCGCAGCATGGGCTCCGCTCCGAAAGCCGGATCGTCATACACCACAAGATTTTCCAGATCGAAGCCCGGTCGCGGCAGCAATCGAATGTGGACCGAGCCCACGTCCACATTGCGTCCCAGTGCAGAACTGATGGAGGAAACGATCCGCCATTTCAAACGCGAGGCGCCGGGTCTTAGCAGGAACAGCAGCAGCACGATCAATGCTGCTACCGCGATGTATCGCCGCTTGGAGGAGAAGAGCTTCACAGCGACCTTACTCGAGCTTCGAGGGAAATCATCTTACGAACTGAAAAGTCCGGCGCCATCGGGTCTCATCGAAAAAGTGCAGGACCACCTTGCCCAGAAATAGAATTCGATCGCCCCATTCCGTCTTCCGGTATTGATCGTCGGGCGTCTCAAAAGACCAGTAGATAAACATCGGGCGTCCAATAACGTTTCCCTTGGGAATGAATCCCCAGTAGCGGCTGTCGAGACTCACACCCCGATGGTCGCCCATGGCAAAGTAATGATCGGGAGGGACGACAATATCGTCCCCTTGGATGTACGACTGCAAATCCACCATCCAGTTGGGATTCACATTAGGATCATCTGTCGGAGGCACCGCTGGAAAATTATTTCGGTAGGGATCCAGCGTGTCCCTGTCGTGGAGCACGTAAGGCTCGTCCAATGCCACGCCATTTCGATACACAACACCGTTGCGCAGGTGGATACGATCGCCAGGCACCCCGATTACCCTTTTCACCACGTACAACCCAGGCTCCGCCGGCGACAGAAACACCACAATATCTCGAAAGCGCACCTCACGATAGGGAAGCAGAGGACCTACCCACGAACTCCTGGGGGCGAACTGGATTCGGTTCACGAAAACATGATCGCCAATGAGCAGCGTATTCTCCATCGAACTCGACGGAATCTCAAACGCTTGCACCACAAATGTAATGATGAACAGCCCGGTGACCAACACCGCTGCCAGAGAAGAGAGAAACTCGACCGTAGTCTCTTTCGGCTTCTCTTCGGACGTGGTCTCTTTCTTCTCCACCGCCACGGGATTTTCGACGCTCAGTTGTTTCTTCGCCACTATTGTCTTTCTGTGGTTTTGGAAAGGGCACGGCTTTAGCCGTGCCGTCAGCTCCCGAAAACACGAGGGCTTCAGCCCCTGAGGGCGCCTACTCAGTGTACCAGCCGCAGTGTCCGGCTCCAGCGCGTGATCTGAAAGATGTGCGTCACCGCATACGCCAGGTGATGCAGCCTGCCCATCACCGACGCCGATGGATTCTTATCCCAATCGCGCACCGACCAGTAAATAACCAGCGGCCGTCCAATGATGTTCTCTCGCGGCACGAAACCCCAATACCGGCTGTCTTGGCTGTCATCCCGATTATCCCCCATCACGAAATAATGTCCTTCGGGAATAATCAGCTGGCCATCTTCCACCAGTTTCCGCATCTCCAGCCACCACTTTCCCTCTAAGCCGATCGCCGGAATATCGGTCCGCGGAAAATTATCCCGAAATAAATTATTTGGAGGCTCCAGAAAGTGCACGTACGGTTCGTCCAGCGGCCGGCCATTGATCAGAACCTTCTTGCTCACCATTCGCAGGTGGTCTCCGGGCACGCCAATCACCCGCTTCACAAAATGCTGCTGCGGATCCACCGGATAGTGGAACACGATGATGTCGCCGCGCTTGATGCTCTGGTACGCCATCAGATGATCGCCCAGTCCTTTTCCTCCATAGCACAGCTTGTTCACCAACAGATAATCGCCGACTAACAAAGTATCCTGCATCGATTCGGAAGGAATTTGGAAAGCCTGGACGACGAATGTGATCACGAAAATCGCAATCACCACCGTGCCCAGCAGTGACTGCACCGAACCAATCATGTCGGTGCCTAAAGTCGTTACCAGGTGCGGCGTGTGCGATGGCCCAGAAACAATTGGAGCAACAGGACCAACATGGTCAGCGGCAGGCGCTGCAGGAGGAACCGGGATAGTCTCCGGCGGAGGAATGAGCGGGATGTCTAGTGAAACGCTTGGAAGGTTTTGCGAGTCCATGAAATCTACTTCTCTACCTGATCAAAAGCCCGTGCCGACCCTTTCGCCTCGCTTGCTTTCGGACGCGACGCCAGGAAGGTCAGCAGTTGCCGCGCCGCATCCTGCTCGGCCATCTTCTTGGTCGAACCCTGGGCGCGTCCCACAAACTCCGCGTCCTTTCCATTCTTCGAATGCAGGCGCGCTTCGACCGTAAATGTTTTGCTGTGCTCCGGACCCGCTTCCTCAACCAGAGCATATACGGGTTGAGACATGCCGAGGCTCTGCACGGCTTCCTGCAGGGCCGATTTGAAATCCGTAACCGGCAGCGTGCCGCCGCCGCGCTCCATGCGCTCCAACTCCGGCGCAATCACGTTGCGCACTACGAACTCCCGCGCCACTTCAAGACCACCGTCGAGATAAATGGCCGCTAGGATCGCCTCCAGCGCGTCCACCAGCAGCGCCGTCTTGCCGCGCCCGCCGCTCTTCTCTTCGCCACGTCCTAAGCGCAAGTAGTGGCCCAGTTCCAGATCCTGCGCCACGCGGATTAAATGCCTCTCGCTGACCAGGTGCGCGCGCAGCTTCGAAAGCTCGCCTTCCCTGAAATGCGGAAAGCGTTGGAAAAGTTCTTCACTCGTAACCAGGGCGAGCACTGAGTCCCCTAGAAATTCCAGTTGCTCGTTGTCACTGACCCTGTATTTGCCCTCGCCAGCTTGCTGCGCTTCCTGCTCCCGGGCCTGCGAACTATGCGTGACCGCTTGTTCAATGACGGCCCGCCGGCGGAAATGGTAGCCCAGCCCATCTTCCAGCGCCGTGATTTCCCGTTCCTTCATATACAAATCAAGCCGCATCCATCAGAACAACTGCACCAGCTGATGTGAACCAGGTGAAGCTGGCGTGATCCGGCGCGAACCCACAACCCAGCTCCATCGAATCTAGTTCTTCGGAGGAGCAGCCTGTCCTGGTGCGGAGCCGCCGCTCAGCTTCGTCAAACGGTCCTTCTCGTCGCGCGCCGCCTTGCCTACACCGCTGTCGGGACGATCTTTTGAAAGTTCCACTGCCTGATCGGCATACTTCATAGCTTCGGGATACTTGTTCTGCATGTCGAGCGCGACCGCCAACCGGAACACCGCAACCGTATCGGGCTGCTGCGGCAGCGCATCGATCGACTTGCGCAGATTTGCCTCCGCATCCGCCCAGTTACTGGCTTTGAACGACAGCGTGCCTAAAACAAAATAAGCCTCAGATCGTACGAAGCCTTTGAACGCCGCAAGCTGTTCCGCCGGATAGCCGGTGCTTGGAACGTCCGTGTCAATCGTTACCAGTGAACGCTCCGCATCTTTTTTCGCCTCGGCACGTTGCTGATCTTTGTCCAGATCGGAATCCTGCGTCCGCTCGGCCAACGCCTGCGCTACTCCAACCAGCGCCGCCGGATCATCCGGGTCAATCGTCAGAACCTTCTTGGCCATGTCCATCATCTTGTCCGCATTGTTGGCGGCCTGATAGTGCTGCATCGCGTTCGTGTACAGCAAAGCACGCAACTCGCTGTCAGGATATTTCGCCGCGAAGTCATCTGCAGCTTTTTCCATCGCTGCTGGGTCGGCCTGCGCGTTGGCTGCCTTGTAAGCTTCAAACTCGGGCTGCGTCTTCGCCGCCGGAGGCCGCTTCCCCTGCGGAGCTGCCGCCGCCTGCCCTGCGGGCTGCGCAGCCTGCCCAGTTTGCGTATTCTGGGTCGCCGGTTTATTGGTGTTCGTCTGCCCGAAACTCCACGCGCACATTCCCAGCACTGCCACCGCCCCAAGTATGACGATCGCTGCTCGTTTCATGCGTTCTCCTCGACACGACTTACCAATTTCAAATCTGCCCGTGAAACTGCAAACATAAATTTTATCGCAGCAAATGTTTTTTCACCGATAGTGAAAGCCTGCCGCTCACTGCGGCTTTGCTGGAGGTTCATACGCCTGCTGCAATCCGCGCTCTGCCGCCGCCTTCACTTCCGGCAGCTCTCCCCCGGTCGTCAACGCTGCGCGGTACTCATTCATCGCCGCCTCGCGGTCTTCTTTCATATCCAGAATCCTTCCCAGATACACATGCGACCACGCCACCACCTTAGGATCCTTAGTCTGCTGGATTGCCTTCTGGAAGTTCTCCAATGCTCCTTCGCGGTTCTTGTTGGCCACCGCGACCTGTGCCAGGATGAACATAGCCCGACCCGGATCTCCGATTTTTTTGTCCAACGCCTGCTGCGCCAGTTCCTGCGCGCCCTTCGGATCGCCTGCCACCAGCCGTTTTTCCGCGGTCACCAGCATGCGCCGGTCTTCCAGACGCGACAGTTGCACCAGTTCCGGCGCCGACACGCGCACATACTGCACCTCGTTCGCCGCCTTCTGCTGCGCCTTCAAGTCGATGTTATCCAGAATGTCGGAATAAGCTGTTCGCAGTCCCGCCGGATCTTTCTCAAACGCCAACAGCGAGGTGTAGAAATATTTGGTCAGGACGTATCCTTGTTTCACCGCATCATCCACGGCCTGCAGCCGCATCGCTTCGGCAGTTTGCTTGTTGCCCAGCGTCCGTATCTCAATGGCACGCACCAGGCACTCGGTCACCAGCAGCGAAATGTCGGTTTTAAACCCCTCTTCCAGCGGAGCTCGCTTCACTGATTGTAGGAGCGGTTCAATGCGCTTGATCGAACTGAAATGTTTTTCCGCCAACGGATCCAGCAGATAGTGCAGATAGGCATGCCGGATCTGCGGCATCTTCAAAGGGTCGTTCGAACTCGCGTCTGGCGACGGAAACACCACTACGTCGTAGTCGGTGCCGTAATTGCGCGCGTTCGCTTCATTCGGATCGCCCATGAAATCTAGGTACACGGTGAACGTCCGCCCCAAATATCCGCCCGACTGCATTTTCAGGTAAATATCGGTGTCGAACACCATTTTTGTCAGCGGCACATGATAGCGATCGACCAGCGCTGCATAATTTCCGCGGTGCCGCTCCCAGATCGAATGCAATTGGGCTTTGTCGTAGAAGCGTTCCAGAACCGCTCCGAAGGCCGCAATCGGCACCGCATCCGGAGGCAGGTCATCTTCCTTCCCGCGCGGAAGAAAGTGCGGAGGTCCCTGCAGATACAGCGCCAGCGAAATGTACTGCGACAAATCGTGCGCCGGATCTTTCCCCTTGTGCGCCAGGTACCACTCGCACATTGAGGTCATTGCTGCCTGCGCCTCCTGTGAGTTCTTTAGATTTTTCTCCACCTCGGCTCGGATGTTCAGCCGTTGCGCATCAGAAACGTTCAGGTTCACGTTGTAGCCGCACGTATTCATCGCCGTGAGCACGGCGAACAGGGTCTCACTTGTGTCCAGCGTGATGGGATTGTTGTTGTCCGCCAGACACACCGGCGCCAGCAGCCCAACCATGGCCGCCACTATCAGACCTCGAAGCCCGCAACCCAGGAACCGACTCAGGAATCGCTCCCGCAGGATGACCACTCGTTGCAAACCGCCTCCCTGGCCCTCATCGCGGGCCATGAAAGAGTCACACAGTGAGATAAGCGGAGAACACCTTCAGTTTACGGGCTTAGCAGCGGAGGGTCAAACCCCGCGCCGGCATTGGGGAACAGAACGACCCTCGCCCAATTCTTGCGGCTATTGTGCAAACTACTGCACGTTGACATTGATAACGATCACGTCCTATAGTTCTCCACCGCGAACGTTCAGACAGTAAATCAACACGCACGGATGTACCCCTGCAAAACCCTAAGCCTTTAAGGAGGCCCTCTTGACGAAGACCCTAGTCGTTTTATCGCTGCTTGCGGTTACAACGCTCGCAAGCGGCCAGAGCAACTCGCCACTGCCCAAATCCCCAGTTTCCACGGGTGTTTTAATGGCTCGCGCCGTCCGCGCGGGTAAGGTTCAGTTACGTGGTTCTGTGCTATCAGACATCGCCCCGCCGCTGACTTGTTCTCCAGCGCCCTGCGCGTTGCCAAATCAAAACGCTTCGAAAAGTTCGGTTTTAGCGAACGAGACCCCAGTGGTTGTGAATCCTCTCAACTCCCAACAGATCCTGACCGGCGCAAATGATTATGCCTGCGCCAACGTCCAGGGCTTCTATGCCTCCAGCGACGGAGGGACCACGTGGAAGCGGACCTGCCTGAATGCTCTCGCCGGCGATTTCGGCGAAGGCGATCCCGGCGTTGCATATGATCTGAACGGAAAAGCCTACATCACTGGTATCGATGCCAACCACGGCATCGTGATGGAAACTTCCACCGACAACGGCACCACTTGGAGTCCTGTGAAGTTGGCCGTCGGCCCATACTTCTCCGGTGGCTTGACTGACAAACCGTGGCTGGAAATTGACACGAACCGCACCAGCCCTCGCGCCAATGCAATCTACATCTCTGTAACCCAGTTCGATTCCTCTGAAACAAACATCGTACCCACGGTCTCGCACTCCACTGACGGAGGCACAACCTGGGTAACCAAGCAGGTCGATACAACGCAGGTATACCCCAACGTTGACCAGTTTAGTGATCTCGCAATCGGACGTGACGGAACTGTCTACGTGAGTTGGATGCGCTGCACCGCCAACGGTCCCTCAGGAGACTGCGGTGGAACTATCTCGACAATGTACTGGGCCAAGTCGACCGATGGCGGCAATACTTGGACCTCCCCTGCCAAGATCACCACTGCAAAACTCGCTCCCGATCCGGGCTTCTGCTGCTTCTACGGCTCTCTGCCCAACACCAGCGAACGCGTCAGCAACATTCCGGCTATCGCGATCGATAACTACGGCAGCCACCCAGGCAACCTGTACGTTACTTACTACAATTGGACCGGATCTCAGATGAAGGCCTATGTGGCTGTTTCCACCGATGGCGGAGCCACCTGGTCCGCAAAGGCTGTAGCTCCCGCTACCGCAACCAACGACCAATTCTTTCCCTGGGTTAACGTCTCCAGGAATGGCGTCGTAGGTGTGAGCTGGATGGATCGGCGCGATGATCCAGCGAACATCAACTACGAAGCGTTCTCCGCAGTGTCCGTCAATGGTGGAGCATCGTACGGCACAAACCTGAAACTTTCGGCCGCAGCATCCGACCCGTTCAATGATGGGTTTGGTGGCTTCTTCATTGGCGACTACACGGGTAACGCCTGGGCAGGTACTAAGTTGTACGTCGTTTATACCGACACCACCACAGGCATTGACCAGGACTTCCTCACGGGTGAGAAGGTCCGCTAACCTCGAACGAATATAGGAATGGGGGCAGCCTTCAACGGGCTGCCCCCAACCTTTTCCATAACATTTTCCGCCCCTTCTCCTTCGCAAGGTTCGACCACTTTAGTAATCTCGCACTCGCGAAGGTCCCACTCCATAATGCTGCAATGGCGTTAAGTCAAGTGTTTGTTGGTTTTCTGCAGTCG
>QIAK01000425.1:8727-12723 GCA_003225515.1 Acidobacteriota bacterium
TGTTTGCCTTCGTTGCCCTCAAGGCGCGCCGCCGATCCCTCGTCCTCATTACCCGCAAACCGTCCCGCTAAGTATTGGTACTGTCTTAAACATTTTGGCATGGCTCCGGGCTTTGGCTTTCGGATTGCCCTTCTGGCCACGGATCGCCCATTACTCAAGCCACCACCTAAGTTCGCCGTTTGCCTGTAGCACGCCGCGCATGAGATAGTACTCTGCTCTTGATCTTCATCTCCACTTGTTCTGGCTGGAGCCAGAGAAAAATTCCTAAATGCGTCTAATCCCCCGAGATGTTAAGTTTTTCGAGCTCTTCGCCGAACTTTCAGGAAATTTGACCGAAGGAGCCAAGTTGCTCCGCACCATCCTCGCTGACCCTCGCGACCTGGCCATGCGCGTCAACCAGGTGCAGGCTATCGAACACAAAGGCGACAAAGCTACTCACGCCATCATCACCAAACTCAATCAGACTTTCATCACTCCTTTCGATCGCGAGGACATTCATCGGCTGGCTTCTTCGCTCGACGACGTCCTCGATTTCGTGAACTCCGCCGCCTTGCGACTCGTCATGTACAAGATCCTCACGCCTCCGCCGGTTTCTGCCGAACTGGCAGGCATCATCGTTCTACAGTGTGAAGAACTGGCCAAGGGCGTTTCTTTGCTTGAAAAAAATGGCAAGGTCATGGAGCACTGCGAAGAAGTGAACCGCCTGGAGGACATGGCCGACAACGTCAGCCGCCGGGCTATCGCCGATCTTTTCGAAAACGAAAAAGATCCCATTCAGCTCATTAAGCTGAAGGAACTGTACGAAGTCCTGGAATACGCTACGGACAAAGCTGAGGATGCCGCCAACGTCCTCGAAGCCATCGTCCTCAAAAGCAGCTAGCAGGAATTTCGGTAGGTTAGCAGCGCGTTGCTACCGAATGTCGCGAGCCCAAACCGGAGAGACTCCCGTTGAACAAAGATGTCCTGCTGGTCCTGATCACAATTCTGGTCGCGTTGATCTTCGACTTCCTCAACGGATTTCACGATTCCGCTAACAGTATCGCCACCGTGGTTTCTACGCGCGTGCTGTCACCTAAACTCGCAGTTATCTGGGCGGCAACCTTCAACTTTCTGGCCGCCTTTTTTCTCGGCACCGCCGTCGCTAAAACCATCGGCAAAGGCATGATCCGCCTCGAACATGTGGATCAATACGTGGTTTTGGCAGGATTGTTCGGCGCCATCGTATGGGACCTTCTCACCTGGTGGTGGGGACTTCCAACTTCTTCCTCGCACGCCCTGATCGGAGGCTATGCCGGCGCGGCCATGATGCACGCCGCCATTCACACCGGCCCGGCCAGCATTTTCTCAGTCATCATTCCCGAAGGCTGGTACAAAACGCTTATCTTCATTGTCGTGGCCCCGGTTATGGGGACGCTGCTTGGCCTCACCTTCATGGTCGCCGCCCATTGGATCCTGCAGAATAAACCGCCTCAGTTCGTCGACAAATGGTTTCGCAAGCTGCAGCTTCTGTCCGCTGCCGCTTACAGCCTTGGCCACGGCGGCAATGACGCTCAGAAAACCATGGGCATTGTCGCCGGAGCACTCTACACCGCGGGGTTCATGAGCAAATCCGATATGCTCACGAATTGGGGACGCTTTCGCTGGCCGATTATTCTGGCCGCACATGCTGCCATCGCCGCCGGCACCTATTTCGGGGGATGGCGCATCGTCCATACGATGGGCCAGAAGATTACCAAGCTGAAACCGATCGGCGGTTTCTGCGCCGAGAGCGCCGGAGCCATTACCCTGTTCGGTACCGCTCTCGCCGGAATCCCCGTCAGCACCACTCACACCATCTCTGGAGCCATCGTGGGCGTAGGCGCTGTCCACCGCCTTTCCGCCGTCCGCTGGGGCGTCGCCGGACGCATCGTCTGGGCTTGGATTCTGACCATCCCCGCCGCCGCAATTGTCGCCTCGGCCACATTTCTCATCATCAACTTCGTTTCTTCCCGATAAGTTCGTCGACCGGCAGCATCGTTTGTAACGCTTTCGCCATGAAACGCACTAACCGAGTAGTGCGGTACGTGTGGATTGGTTTTTCGCAAGCGACCAGCCCACCACGGAGGAGGTCGATATGTTCGCTCGCAAAGTTTCTGTTCGTCTGAAGCCCGACTCGCTCGCCCTGTTTGCGAGTCTCATGGAATCCAGAATTCTTCCCTGGCTGAGAAAGCAGGAAGGATTTCTCGATTTAATCATCCTCGCCTTCCCTGATGGCAGTGAGGTCGCCGCTATCAGCTTTTGGGATCGCGAAGGAAGCGCACAAGCCTACAACGTAAGCGGGTATCCCGAGGTTTTGAAGTTTCTGGAACAGTTGCTGGATGGAGTTCCTTACGTGAAGACCTTTGAGGTCGTCAGCTCGACCATTCAAACCCATGCCCGCGTGCGCTCGCTCGAAACGAAGAGCTTATCGCCGGACACCGGTTCGGTGCAGACCTTTTTTCAATCCTGCGGATCCGGCCAGTAAAACCGGCAACCTGAAGTATCTTCGAGCTTTACAACTCAGGAAGGCCTTCCCCTTTATTTGCTTCTCCAGCATCTGGCGGCAACTCTCCCCCCGCAAACCGCAACCTATCTGGCGCAAGAATGTCAAGAATGTCTTTGCCCCTTCATGTACCTACGGGGGCCCTACAAAGGAGCAAACTTATGTCGAAATTCAGTCGCTTGCTATTGTGTGTGTTGCTTGCTGGTCTGACGACCGCTTGGGCCGTCGCGCAAGACTCCGACTCCGATGCAAATTCCAAAGCTGCAGTACGAACCATTACCGGATGCCTCACCAAGGCCGGTAAAAATGAGTACACGTTGACGGCCGCCGATGGAAGCACGTGGGAAATGCATGGGAACAACTCCGTGGACCTCGCCAGCCAGGTAAACCATACCGTGGAAATTAAAGGTGCAGTCTCGCATAGCAAGATGCACAACATGAAAGAGGACGAGAAGAACATGGCGCACGATACCGGCGCGACAAAGAGTCATCCGGAACACGGACATCTGAGCCCGACCGAAGTACGCTCGGTCTCCGAATCCTGCAGCCAATAACAGGCTTTAAAAAAACAAAAAAAGAGAAGGATGGGCCTCACTTGGGAGATCCGTCCTTCTCTTTTTTAGTTAAGAATTATTATCCGCGTACGGAGATTTTCGAGAACGACAACACCGCGCGGCTCGCGGTCGGACGTCCCATCGACAATGCCGGACGGAACGTGGTGAAAATCAACATGCGCTTTACCTGCGGCAGCACTTCCTTCGACGATTCCGTGTCGGAGAGAATCCGATAATCCTGCACCCGTCCGTTCGCGTCTACGTAGGCTTCAATGACCAGTGAGTCTGCGTCGATCGTGTCCAGGGTCATGCCAAAAGCGCTCTGCTGCAATTCGGGCGCAGTATTGACCATCGTTAGTGGCACGTCGTTGTCCGCAACCAGCGACGCCGGGGCCACGAAATAGACCATCGCGATCCCGAAAATGATCAGCGCGCTCAGAAATCCCGCTGTGGCCGGAACCATGAAGGCCTGGAACGCATTTTCCATCCGTACCCTCAGCCCTTCAAAACGGCCACGCTTGTCCCTCGCCGCTTCTCGAGAAATCGCCAGCCGCAACCTCAATCCCAGGTCCGCGGGAACCTTCGGCCGTCCCACCTGCATCAGCAAATTTTGGGTCCGCCGCAATCCCTGGTACTCTTCGTGGCACGCCTCGCACTCTGCCAAGTGATATTGCAGCGCGAGCATCTCCGTGCCCGTCACCGCTCCATCCAGATAGGGCGAAAATAACCGCTTCGCCCCGGGGCACTGCAGTTCGTTGTTCTTGACTGTGCCCTTCATGAAATCACCTCGACCCTTCTACCCCCTCCTGCAACCTGCGACCGCTCTTCTTTCGGAGAGCTCAACCCCAGTTCATTTCCAACGTCGCGCACATACGGCGCCAGTCGCTGCCGCAATGCGTCTCTTCCTCGCGTCAACCTCGA
>QIAK01000505.1:0-1785 GCA_003225515.1 Acidobacteriota bacterium
CAAAAATATCGTTCCTCAGAAGGTGCAAAGCCAGCCTTAAGCCATTTGGGCACGCAATCCTGGGCCAAAACCAAAGCTCGCGTGCGCAAGGCCATGAAAGACATGGCCGACGAACTTCTCAAGCTCTATGCCGAACGTAAGATGGCGCAAGGCCATGCCTTCCCCGCGGGCAATGAATTTGTGCGCGAGTTCGAGGACGCATTCGAATTCAACGAGACCGAAGATCAGGCCCAGGCCATTGCTGACGTTACCCGCGACATGGAATCGACTCAGCCCATGGACCGCCTGCTGTGCGGCGACGTCGGCTACGGGAAAACGGAAGTTGCCATGCGCGCCGCTTTCAAGGCCATCGGCGACAACAAGCAAGTCGCCGTGCTGGCGCCCACCACGGTTTTAGCCTTCCAGCACTTTGAAACTTTCAAGCAGCGCTTCGGACCGTTCCCGGTAACCATCGAGATGATCAGCCGCTTCCGCAACCCGAAGCAGCAAAAAGAAATTCTGCAAAAAACCGAAGCCGGCAAAATCGACATCCTCATCGGCACTCATCGCATCCTCTCCAAAGACCTGAAGTTCGCCGATCTGGGTTTGCTGATTGTCGATGAAGAACAGCGCTTCGGCGTCCGCCACAAAGAGCGCATTAAGCAGATGCGCAAGCAGGTCGACGTGCTCACCATGTCGGCCACGCCGATTCCTCGCACCCTGCATATGTCGCTGGTCGGGCTGCGCGATATGAGTGTGATCGAAACCCCGCCCAAAGATCGCATGGCGATTCAAACCGTGGTCGCCAGCTGGGAAGACAAACTCATCCAATCTTCGATCGAGCAGGAACTCGAGCGCGGCGGCCAGGTCTACTTCGTCCACAACCGCGTGGATAGCATCTGGGAAATCGCCGCCAAGCTGCAGGAATTAGTTCCCAAGGCGCGCATCATCGTAGGCCACGGCCAGATGGGTGAAACCGAACTCGAAAAAGTGATGCTCAGCTTCATGCATCACGAAGCCGACATCCTGGTCGCGACCACCATCATTGAAAACGGACTCGACATCCCCCTGTGCAACACCATTTTGATCAATCGGGCTGACCGTCTCGGCCTCTCCGAGCTTTACCAGCTCCGCGGACGCGTCGGCCGCTCCAATCGCCGGGCCTATGCGTATTTGCTGATTCCGAAAGAAGTCGAACTCACGCCGATTGCCCGCCGCCGTCTTGCAGCGTTAAAAGAATTCTCCGATCTCGGCGCCGGATTCAAGATCGCCGCCCTCGACCTCGAACTTCGCGGCGCGGGAAATCTGCTCGGCGGCGAGCAGAGCGGACACATCGAGGCCATCGGCTTCGAACTCTATACCCAGATGCTGGAGCGCGCCGTCCGCGAAATGAAAGGCGAAGCCGCGCCGGATGAGGCCGAGACGCAGCTCAACCTGGGACTCAATATCCGCATCAACTCGGATTACATTCCGGAAGAAAATCAGCGGCTTCAGATGTACAAGCGCGTAGCCCGCGTAGAAACCGAGTCGCAACTGGCCGACGTGGGCGCCGAGCTCGAAGACCGCTACGGCCCTCCGCCGCCGCCCGTCCGCAACCTGCTCGACTACGCGTCTCTCAAGCTGCTCTGCATGCGCGTCGGAGTGAATGCCATCGAACGTAAACGCGACTCGGTCACATTTAAGTTCCGGCAGAACGCTGCCGTCAATCCCGAGCGCCTCGCGCGATTCGTTTCAGCCCAGCGGGGCGCGCAATTCACGCCCGACGGAATGTTGAAATTCGTTTTGAAAGCGAATGCCGCAGACGAA
>QIAK01000505.1:1832-7244 GCA_003225515.1 Acidobacteriota bacterium
AGCACGAACATGCCGCAATGATTTGCAAGGATCGCCAGTCGCAAACGCAACCAGTTACAATTGTCCGGCCAAAGACCTGAGACTTGGCACTCACGACTGCCCATGAAGATGAAAGTTCGCAAAGCCGTGTTTCCCGCCGCAGGCCTGGGCACCCGCTTTCTGCCCGCCACCAAAGCCCAGCCCAAAGAAATGCTCCCCATCGTCGACAAGCCGATCATTCAATATGGCGTCGAAGAAGCGATGGCCTCGGGTTGCGACCAGATTGTCATCATCACCGGCCGCGGCAAGCAGGCGATTGAAGACCATTTCGACGTCAGCTACGAACTCGAAAAAATGCTCGAGGAGCGCCACAAGACCGACCTGCTGAGCATCGTCCGCAATATTTCCGACATGATGCACGTCGCCTACGTCCGCCAGAAAGAGGCCCTCGGCCTCGGCCATGCCGTCCTGATGGCCCGCGAACTCGTCGGCAACGAACCCTTTGCCGTGCTCCTTGCCGACGACGTCATCGACGCGCCCGTGGCATGCCTCAGGCAGATGGTGAATGTTTTTGACGAGAAACAATGTTCGGTGATCGCCGCCCAGGTAGTCGAAGGCAAAATGATCTCCTCCTACGGCGTCTTCGATGCCCAGCCCGCCGAGGGATTCAATGGCCGGCTGTTCGAGATCCGAAACATGATCGAAAAGCCCAAGCCCGAGGAAGCTCCATCGAATCTCGCCATCATCGGCCGCTACATCCTCACTCCGGCAGTGTTCGATTGTTTGGCTAAGATCCAGGCCGGAGCCGGAGGCGAAATTCAACTCACTGACGGCATGCGCATGTTGCTGAAGCAGGAAAAAATGTATGCCTACGTCTACGAAGGCCGCCGCTACGATACCGGCGACAAGTTAGGTTTCCTGAAAGCCACCGTAGAATTCGCGCTAAAGAGAAACGACCTGGGCGGCCCCTTCCGCGAATATTTGAGAGACCTGAAGCTGTAAAAGAGAATTTCAGATTGTAGATTTCAGATTTTAGATTCTCGAATCATAGATTTCAGATTGCGCCATGAGTTCTTCAATCTGAAATCTAAAATCGACAATCTACAATTCTTTTTCTATGCTCCCTTCAGCTTCCTCGACTTCTCCTCGACGCCTCGCGCCAACTTCTCTTTGTATTCGATAAGTTTCTTCGCCACCGCAGCATCCCCCAACCCAATCATCTGAGCCGCTAGAATCCCGGCATTCGTAGCCCCCGGCTTTCCGATCGCGACGGTAGCCACGGGAATGCCGGCAGGCATCTGCACCGTCGCCAGCAAAGAATCCATCCCTTGCAGCGAAGTCGAAGGAATCGGCACGCCAATCACCGGCAAGGTCGTGTGCGCCGCAATCACGCCCGCCAGATGCGCCGCTCCTCCCGCCCCCGCAATGATCACCTGAATCCCGCGATCAGCGGCCTTGCGCGCGAAGTCCGCCGTGCGGTCGGGCGAACGATGCGCGGACGTTACGTCGATTTCATACGCGATGCCGAATTCCTCGAGCGCCTTGCCCGCCTCGCGCATGATCTCGAGATCGGAGTCGCTTCCCATCACAATCGAAACCAGAGTCTTGCTCATTTTTTCCTCGCAAACAACTGGTGTACGGGCGAGTCGTGAAAGGGATCCTTCGACTGCGTAGCAGCTTCGCATTCGCGAAGCCGCTACTTCGCTCAGGATGACAGGGCACGCCCTACTTCTTCAAAGCCCGCCCCGCAATATCCTTCCGATAATGCGCCCCATCAAATCCAATCTTCCCGCAAGCCTCATAAGCCCGCTCCACAGCGGTCTCCAAATCATGAGCCCGCGCCGTCACTCCCAACACGCGCCCACCGGCAGTGTAGTAAACTCCATCGCGCCGCGTTGTCCCCGCATGGAATACTTTCACGCCTTCCACGGCATCAGCCTCGTCGAGCCCATCAATTCGTTTCCCGACTTCATAGGTCCCAGGATAGCCTCCCGCTGACATCACCACGCACACCGAAGCATCCCGCGACCATCTAAAATCTCCGTCGCTTACGCGTCCTTCAATCGAAGCTTCCAGCGCCTCGACCAGATCGCTCTCCAACCGCATCAGGATCGGCTGCGTTTCGGGATCGCCAAACCGGCAATTGAATTCCAGCACCATGGGCCCGCGCGCCGTCATCATCAGACCGCAGTAGAGCACGCCTTTGAACTCCGCACCCTCGGCCTTCATGCCCGCGACCACAGGCCGGGCAATGTGATTCACCAGCCAGTCGCGCATTCGGTCGTCCAAAATGTCACTCGTCGAATACGCGCCCATTCCACCCGTGTTCGGACCGGTATCGCCATCGCCCACGCGCTTATGATCCTGCGCCCCCACCAGAGGGGCGACGCGCTCGCCATCGCTGAACACCAGAAAGGAAAGCTCGTCACCTTTCAAACATTCTTCCAGTACAACGCGCGCGCCGGCGGCTCCCAGCATCTTCCCGCTGAGCATTTGCGCGGCTACTTCTCTCGCTTCATCCTTGCTCTTGGCAATCACTACGCCCTTGCCTGCGGCTAGTCCGTCGGCCTTCACTACAACCGGCACGTGGAAATGGCTAAGCGCAGACCGCACCTGCTCGATCGAATCGCAAATGGCAAACGGAGCCGTCGGGATATGATGTCTTTGCAGAAATTCTTTGGCGAAGCTCTTGCTCGATTCCAACCGCGCCGCTGCTCGCCTGGGACCAAATGCCGGCCATCCGCGCCGGGTAAACTCATCCACGACCACAGTCAGATCCGGCTGCAGACGCGTTGCCAGGCTCGTGATCGATTCCAGACTCTGCAGGTCCACTGCCAGGCAATCCGCCTCACCGGCGATCCCGCCATTCCCCGGCGCGCAGTAAAGCTGTGAAATCCGCGGCGACTGCCGCAGCTTCCATACGAGCGCATGCTCGCGCCCCCCACTGCCTAGGACCAGGACTTTCATAAGAAAGAAAAATTGAAAATTAAGGTTAGGGTTTAGCTGGAATACTGTCAACCGAGGAAACCCGGGCAGATCGCGACGTTCTCTTCCCGGCCTGAAACCGTCGAAGAACGGCCGCGAAAATATTTTCGAGTCGTACTATACCGTGCACGTAATGGCGCGGAATTTACCTGGCACCCGGAGCGCAGCACATTAATAATCCCGACTATAACCGCGACCGCGAACCGCTCGTCGTCCCCTCGTTCCGGGCCTACGTTGAACTTTGAATGTCAGGCCTCACCTCAGCGCCAGCTCACCATTCAGCTGGCGAATAATTGCGTAGCATTCGCACGCCGAGGTTTCGAGCTTTTTCCGGTTCAGAATCCGCACCGAGCCATGCTCGTATTGGATAATCCGTTTTCGCTGCAGGATACCGGCGGCCAGGCTCACGCTCGGCCGGTCCGTTCCCAGCATCATCGCCAGAAAATCGTGCGTGATGCGCAACAATCCTGTGCCAACGCGATCCTGCGTCAGCAGCAACCAGCGGCACAAACGCTGTTGCAGATCGTGCAGCCGATTGCATCCTGCGGTCTGCGCCACTTGCATGCCATGAGCCGCGGCATAGCGATGCAGCAGGGTTTGCAACCCTGGATTCGACGGCAAGACCTTCTCCATTGTCTCCGCGCTCACCCGAAAACCTTCTCCTCCAATTTGCATCACTGCCCGGTGCGGACTTCGGGTAAAGCCCGCCACCATCGGGGTGGGTGTAAAGCCTTCGCTGCCCACCACTCCGACCTCAACGCTCTCTCCCGCCCGCGTGGTGAACACTAGAGAGATCATTCCTGAATTCAAGAAATAGGCCGCCTCCAGCTTTCGATTCGCTTCATAAAGGCTGGTGCGCTGTGGCAGCGAGACATAATCCAGATGGGGCCGAATAACATCAAATTCACTGCTGGATATTGAAAGAAGGATGGCATTCCCTACCGGCTTCCCCTCGGGATTGGTTCGCTCTCCGCGACGTAATGGTTGACCCTGTCGACTCTCTGGCGCACTTCCGCTCATTTTCCCCACAGCTCCCTCCAAGTCTTGCTGGACTCACGCTTAATCGCCTTCTTAGATGCCGCGCAGCCGAGCTACATTTCTGACTGAATACCCGTGACATACGTGACAATAGACCTTACGAGGGCTGGCGGGTCGCTTTCGAAGGCTAGGGTGAGAACTGTATGGCACCCTACAAACTATCGGATATTCTTATCGGAAGTGACGAAAGAACGAATCCAAGGCCTTACTGCGCAACTTCTCAGAGCCGGAGATTGTTGCTGTCGAATTACGGACGGCTATTGCTCAGTATCTTGCGGTTGTTCGCGTTAAGTTTGGAGATTCTATCCCAAGCGTGCTGAAGCCTTCCCGCGGGACGCGCCCAATGCGTAGGATTTAAGAGCGCGATCAACTCGGCGAGCGTCCAGACATGGTTGATAAAACCAATTTGGGTTTCTCCACGAACTCTGCGAGTTTTCTCCACGTTCTCTGCGGGTAAAATATTTTGATTTTTCGGCAAAGCCAACAAAATAAACCGCTCGAGTGCGCCGAGAACCGCCACAGCGTTCGCCGAGAAACCCGAATTGACCCACTACTTACTACGTACATGCTTCTCTGTATTTTTAACTCTTGCCATATCGTTATAGCTTTGTAGGGCATCTGAAGTAGTGCACTCGTCAGGGCGCCACCTGTCTCGAGATGATCGCGTATTCGTATGTCGACTCGAATCCTGATTGCCGACGACAGTCGGGCGCTAAGAACCGCCCTGCGGCAACTGCTTGAGAGCAGTGATCAATGGGAAATCATTGACGTTGAAAATGGTCAAGAGGCTGTAACCAAAGCTCTCGAACTTCTGCCCAACGTCGTAATTCTTGATTTCGCCATGCCCGTAATGAATGGCCTCACCGCCGCGCGAGAGCTATCGAAACGCGCGCCTCAAATTCCTCTTCTGATGCACACTCTGTACTCGTCTCCCCAGGTCGAAGTGGAAGCTCGGAAAGTCGGCATTCGAAAAGTAATACCGAAAACTGATACCAAGGGCCTCGTCGATGCCGTCTTGGAGCTGCTCCCGTACCATTGTCCAATTTCCCACGAAGCGGAAACACAGATCGGCCTGCCTCAGGTCTCGATTCCGCCACAAACCACCCAGTCAACGCCCGTCCAATCGAGCGCCACGCCCGCCGTTATTGCCAGCCCGCCCGGCGATCCCGAAAAACCCGGCGCCTCAGACCGAACTCAAGAAGTTGCGGAACCGGATGAAGATAAGGGCGATCGCCGCATCGCCTCATAAGGCCGATTTGAAACCCGCCGGCCACCGTTTCCGGACTTTCCACTTGCACCCCTCTCCTCCCTCCGATACCATCACTGGACCGCTTGATTCGACTATGAGTGACTGCTATCTACACCGAATTAGTGTCGTAGTCTTGAGGGCAGGAGTCTTTATACCCTCTC
>QIAK01000506.1 GCA_003225515.1 Acidobacteriota bacterium
CACTTGATCCACAGCCAAGGTAATAATCCACGAGCGGTGCAATTCGGACTCCGCCTCGAGTCCTAAACAAGTCGCGATGCTTCGGCCGCTAACCTCGATTGAGCTTCGAAAAAACGGAATCAAAACTCAATGAAATCCTCGAAGAACAGGGCGAAGCACCCGGTTTTGGTAGACGACTTGCTCCAGGAGAGGTAAACCCCCTCGTAACAAACCGCGAGAGGAGCAAGAATGATACGTAATGGACTTCATTCTCTCCTCTCGCGGACTTCCCTCGCGTCACTCCGAAACCGGGGCCCCGGTGTGTTGGGCGGCAATCGTAACGCTACGGTGGCGCCTTCAATCTGCTGCCGTCGAAGGACGCTGTGACCGCGGAATGACACATGTCGGACAGTGGACATGTTTTGCGCATCAATGGCGAGGCAGCCATCTCGATGGCCTCGGTTTCTACCTAATTGATACGCCCGCCGTCGTCCCTGTTCGGCCGCAGTTTGGCTAGCGCATTGCATCGTTAAAGGGACTGCAATTCCAAGAATGGCGCTATCAGCCGAACTGAGGGCATTAAGTTGCGAGTACGTGACTCAATTAGCGGGCGTGTACTGAGTTCTCAGATATTCGCGCGTTTCGGCGGTGCCGCGTTAGCTTTCGCAGATCTAAGCCAGCCCTCAAGCCCTACGAACATTTTTGCTCCCGCGTCGACTCCGGCGAAATCGATCTTCGGGTTATCTCTGTTTGTACTGGCGGTCACAGGAGCCATTTTCCTGGTCGTCTTCGCCTTGCTGCTTTACTCCATCGTGAGATTCAGAAAGAAAAGAAATG
>QIAK01000507.1 GCA_003225515.1 Acidobacteriota bacterium
CGAATTCAAAGCCGGCAAAATGCCCGAATCCGACTACCAGTCCCTGAAGTCCTCTCTGCAAGACGAAGCCGCCACCCTGCTAGCTGAAATCGCGCGCCTGGAAGCCAAAGCCGCATCCACGCCAAGAAAAGCGAGATCATGAAAGAAGCAAATCACTTGCCGCAAAACCCTGTGATCCGAAGCGGAGCAGGAAATCTACAAAACCCTGTCATCCAGAGCGGAGCAGGAAGCGCGCCAAAATCTGTCATCCTGAGCGGAGCAGGAAATGCGCAAAGCGCGTTTCCCGCGCAGTCGAAGGACCCGGTGTTTGCCAGCGCCCTAACTCGGCCCCGCAAGGCATTCTCTCTACAACTCGCGCTTGCGCTAGTCCTCCTCCTCTCCACCGTCGCATCCGCCCAAATCCTCACCGGCACCGTAAAAAATGCGACCACCGGCAAGCCTGCCGCCGGCGACGACGTCGTCCTGCTCAGCCTCAGCCAGGGCATGGAAGAAGCCGGCCGCACCAAATCTGACGCCAAAGGGAATTTCACTTTCAAACTTGAAGCCCAGGGCCCGCACCTGATCCGCGTGATCCATCAGGACGTCACCTATCACCGCATGGCGCCTCCGGGGACAACTTCAGTCGAGGTTCAGGTCTACGACGTCGCCAAAAAAGTCGAGGGCATCTCGCTCGTGGCTGACATCATGCGCTTCCAAGCCGCTCAAGGGCAGCTTGAGGTCGAGCGCACGTTCGCGGTAAGCAACAACTCAAAACCGCCGCGCACCCAGATGAACGAACATAACCTCGAGTTCTACGTCCCCGACGGTGCGACCGTCACCGAAGCTCAGGCGATGACCGCCGGAGGTCAACCCGTAAAATCCGCTCCCGTCCCCGAAGGCCCGAACGCGAAGAATCGTTACGCATTCCTCTTTCCTCTGCGCCCCGGCGAGACGCGTTTCAACGTCATCTACACCGTTCCTTATACCGGCAGCGTGAACATCGATCCAAAAACAATTTATCCGCTGGAACATTTCGTCGCGATTGCGCCGAAAGCCATGCAATTCTCCGCCGCTCCCGGGACGAAGTTTCAAGTCGCACCCTTTCCCGGTCAGCCCGACGCCAACGTGGAAGTCGCTTCGAATGTCGGAGTCGGCCAGCCCGCGGCGTTCAAACTCTCCGGAGAAGGAACGCTCGCCGCGCCGGGCGATGAGCAAGGGCAGTCCAGCGCCCCACAGTCGCAGAGCGAAAGCCGTCCCGGTGGCGGACTCGGACCTCCGATCGACGCGCCTGATCCCCTGCAGAAATATCGCTGGTATATTCTCGGAGGCTTTGCCCTGGTCCTTATTTTTGGGGGATTCTACGTCGCCTCGCGGCAGCAGGCCGCGAATCGCGCCGCCCGCGGCAACGCAAAAGGCTTCCCTGCGCTCGAGAGTGAAGACGACTACGAGCCCGCTGAGGCCCCGGTTTCGCGCGACCTCCATCCCAGTGAAGCTCGCCCACCAGCCGCACGCGCCCCTTCATCCATGCTGTTAGAAGCGCTGAAAGAAGAAGTCTTTCGGCTCGAAGTCGAACACAAGCAAGGCCAAATCTCGCAACAGGAATACGAAAAAGCTAAATCAGCCCTCGACCAGACTCTCCAGCGCGCCCTGAAACGAGAAGCTCAAAAGGCCTAAGCGCGCCTCCCGTATCAAAGGCGCGAGTCCCGAAGATTCGCCTACGGCACCACAGGGTAGTTTCGCATCGCCTCGCCCATCATGCTCCGAACCCCCTGATCCCGCAAGTATATTGACGCCCGCTAAGTTGATGATTCCAATCGACTACGGGGCGGGGTACCGGTATTCCCCAATTTCTCGTGTTCCAGAAACCGGAACGCTTGCATCGCGCTTCTCCGCACATCATCCAATGAGTTAGTTCCACAAAATTATGGGAAACATGTTCAAGACCGCGTTCCTGCTGACGGCTATGACGCTGTTTCTGCTGTTTATTGGCCGCGTCTTCGGCGGCCAGAACGGGATGCTTTTGGCTCTGGCCTTCGCCGCCGTGCTCAACTTCGTTTCTTACTTCTTCTCCGACAAGATCGCGCTGACTAGGTACCGCGCCCAACCGGTCACGCGCGAGCAGCTTCCGCGCGCTTATGCCGCGGTCGAACGCCTCACCCAAAAAATCGGCATTCCGATGCCGAAGATGTATGTCATCCCGACCGATTCGCCCAACGCCTTCGCCACCGGACGCAATCCCAGCCACGCCTCCGTCGCTGTGACCCATGGGATTTTGGAGTTACTGACTGACGAAGAACTCGAGGGCGTGCTGGCGCACGAACTCGGCCACGTCAACAACCGCGACATCCTGATCAGCTCGGTGGCAGCAACCATTGCGGGCGCGATTACCATGCTCGCCAGCATGGGGCGCTGGGCCATGTTTTTCGGCGGCTATGGCCGCAGTGAACGCGACGATCGCGGAGGCGGAGGCCTGGCCGCGCTCTTCATGCTGATCGTCGCTCCGATCGCCGCCAGCCTGATTCAACTCGCGGTTTCGCGTTCGCGCGAATATCAAGCCGACGCCACACTTCACCGGCAATCCGTATGCGCTGGCCAGCGCCCTGCAAAAGATCGACGCCTACGCCCGCCGCTTGCCCATGCAGGCCACCCCTTCCACCGCGCACCTGTTCATCATCCAACCCTTTTTAGGAGTGTCCGCCGGCATCTTCGCAAATCTGTTCTCCACCCATCCCCCAGTAGCCAAGCGCATAGAGCGCCTGACCGGAAGGCCGGTGGAGTTGCGGTAAGGCAGCTGTCAGCAGTAAAGCGACTGTCAGCTATCAGCTGCCAACGGTCTGGCAAAAACGTTGCAAGCTTCGCCTATCATCCACGTTCATCTAACGAACCGGATCTACGAGCTGCCCCGAGCAAAGCGAGGGATCCAGGTTTTAGCTGAAAGCTGATCGCTGAGAGCTGATAGCTTGCCTGACAACTGACAGCTTCGGAAGCTACATGACGTACGTAACTCCACCTCCACCATCATCGAATAGTAAAATCCAGAGAATGTCACCCGAGACCGCTATCGCCGTTTCTTACAAAGCTGCCGAACTTGAAAAAGCTCTCCGACGCGTGATTCGCGGTAAGGATGACGTCGTTCGCCTGGCGCTGGTCAGCATTTTCGCGCGCGGACACCTGCTGATTGAAGGCGTCCCTGGAGTGGGCAAGACGACGCTCGGTCAGGCGCTCGCCCGCGCCATCGATTGCACTTTTCAGCGCGTGCAGTTCACCAGTGACATGCTGCCCTCCGACGTTCTGGGCATCTCGGTATATTCGACGCTCGAACAGGAATTCGAATTCAAGCGCGGCCCCGTTTTCACCAACGTGCTGCTGGCTGACGAGATCAACCGCACCACGCCTAAAACTCAATCCGCGCTGCTCGAGGCCATGAACGAGGCCCAGATCNNNCAGCCGTTCATGGTGATCGCGACGCAGAATCCCGTGGAGCACCACGGAACCTACCCTCTACCCGAGTCGCAGTTGGATCGCTTCCTGATGCGCGTGCGCATGGGATATCCCGACGCCCAGGCCGAGCGCCAGATCCTGCGCTCTGAAGCCGGCGCCGCACACCTCGACGATCTTCGGCCGGTTCTCACCGGCGCTGATGTTCTCGAAATGCAGCAGGCCGTCAAGCAGATTCGCGTGGACGATTCGCTGGTCAGCTATGCCTTGGAAATTGTTCGCCGCACCCGCGAGTCGGAATTTCTCACGCTCGGCGTTTCCCCGAGAGGGTCGCAAGCTCTCTACCGTGCTGCGCAGGCCATGGCATTCCTCGAAGGCCGGACTTTCTGCACGCCAGAAGATATCAAGCCGCTCGTGGTCCCGGTCTTCGCCCACCGCATCGTCGTGAGCGGACACTACGCCTCGACCGTGAAGAAATCCGAGCAATCGGATCAGGTGCTGAAAGAGATCATCGAGAACGTCGCCGTGCCGGTGTAAGGCAGGCCATGATTTGCCTGCGGCGTCTTCTATAATTCTCGCGACATGTCCTTCCTTCGCTTCCTCATGCTGCTGTCGCTGGTCGCCTGGATTGGCGGACTAATGTTTTTTGCGTTTGTGCTGGCGCACGAACTCGGCCACGTCAACAACCGCGACATCCTGATCAGCTCGGTGGCAGCAACCATTGCGGGCGCGATTACCATGCTCGCCAGCATGGGGCGCTGGGCCATGTTTTTCGGCGGCTATGGCCGCAGTGAACGCGACGACACCGAAGGCAGTGCCCACCCGTTTGCCGCACGCAATGTGCTCATCTGCATGATGCTGGGACTCACGCTCGTGTCGCAGTTCTGGATCATTCCGCGCATGGACACGCTGCGTGCTTCGGTTAGCGACTTCGCGATGGTTCCGCTGGATAATCCCGCACGCGTGCAGTTCGATGCTCTGCATGTATGGTCTACGCGCGTGGAAGGCGCAGTACTGCTGCTGGGACTGATCGCGATTTATTTAACCGCGAGCGCTTTCAAGGCCCGGTGAAGAGTTTTGCGTGAACGCTTTTCTTTGCGACTTTGCGATTTTCTTTGCGACCTTTGCGGTCAAGAGCT
>QIAK01000508.1 GCA_003225515.1 Acidobacteriota bacterium
CGGGCCGATCAGCCCGACGGGAAATCCCATCACCGACCTGGAGCGCGCGCAGGATGTGGCGCGGCGCTATCGCTGCGAGTTCGTGGACTTGTCGGGGTTTGAGCTGCATCACGAGCTGTTCAAGAAAATCCCGGTTGAGCTGATGTTCCGGTACAAGTTTGTGCCGCTGGAAGAAACCGCCGACGGCAAGCTCGCGATTGCTATCGCCGATCCCAGCCAGTTGATGATGATCGACGAGATCAGCCTGCTGCTGAAGCAGCGGATCATCACCAAAGTATCGACGCTCAAACAGATCGACAATATCCTGACGAAGACCGAGCAGTCGCAGCGGGTGCTCGAGGAAGCTAGCGAAGGCTTCCAGATTATCCGTGAAGACGAGAATACCGGCGCCGAAGAGACCCTGAGCATCGACAAGCTGACGGCGACGGGCGATACCAGCCCGATCATTCGTTTAGTGGATACCACGATCTTCACCGCACTGCAGCGGCGCGCTTCCGACATTCACATCGAGACCCGAGACGATTCGGTAGTAATCAAGTTCCGCATCGACGGTGTGCTCACGCAGGCCATGCCGCCCATCGGCAAAGAGCATCACTCCACCGTCATTTCCCGTATCAAGGTCATGAGCGAGTTGGATATTTCCGAGCGGCGCGTGCCCCAGGATGGACGTTTCCGCGTGAAGTACAACGGGCGCGCCATCGACTTCCGCGTCTCCATCATGCCGTCAATCCACGGCGAAGACGCTGTGCTCCGCGTGCTCGACAAGGAGTCGATGAGTGAGAAGTTCCGCACGCTGACGCTCGACGTGGTTGGTTTTGACGAAGAAGACCTGCGCAAGTTCCGGCGTTACATTAAAGAGCCTTACGGCATGGTGCTGGTGACCGGGCCCACCGGAAGCGGCAAGACGACCACGTTGTACGCCGCCGTGAATGAAATCAAGACCGACGAAGACAAGATTATTACGATTGAAGATCCGGTTGAATATCAGCTGCGCGGGATTACACAGATTCCGGTGAACGAGAAAAAAGGATTGACGTTCGCCCGCGGTCTGCGATCTATCTTGCGCCACGACCCCGATAAGATCATGGTCGGCGAAATCCGCGATACGGAAACAGCGCAGATTGCCATTCAATCGGCGCTGACCGGGCACCTGGTGTTCACTACGGTTCACGCCAACAACGTGGTCGACGTGATTGGAAGATTCCTGAATATGGGAGTCGAGCCTTGAACTGCATTCTGGCGCAGCGCCTGGTTCGCTTGATTTGCGAATCGTGCCGCACCGAAGTGCACTATGCGCCCGAAGTTCTGGAGGCGAGCGGCCTCGATCCGGCGCAGTGGGGCAAGGTTCCGCTGTATGACGGGCCGGGATGCATTGAATGTGCGGGCACGGGATTCCGCGGGCGAACCGCGATTCATGAATTGCTGGATTTGAGCGACCGCATCCGTGAAATGATTTTGGCCAAGAAACCGACATCGGAAATCCGGCGAGCCGCCCGGGATGAAGGTATGCGCTTCCTGCGCGAATCGGCGCTGGACAAAGTCCGGCTGGGAATGACTACGCTGAAAGAGATCAACAAGGTCACCTTCATTGAGGCTATGCGGTAGAAGATCAGGGTCTAGGGGTTAGGGATCAGGGACTCGCAGGATCATGACACTGACCTCTGGCCTCTGATGCCTAGCTCCTGATTTGATCTTCGATCTCTGGCCTCTGCCTTTTGTGCCCATTCAGCTATTGCAATTCTTGTGGATACAGGTTCTGATTTAGAGAAGAGAGTTTCTGAGGGCGTGGTGGTATGAGTCCAACTTCGAACACACCAAAACCAAAGCTGGCGTGTGAAATTGCGGCAGATCGTGTGCTCGCGGGGCGCTTCTCCGATCAGGGAGAAGGGCTGGAAGCTTCCGCGGCTCGTGAGTTGGCTCCGGGCAGCGTGGTTCCCGACCTGGTGGAAAATAACCTGCGGCAGCGCGACGCGGTGCGCGCCGGCATCGAGTCGGCGCTGGGCGGCGTTGCGCAACGCTCGAGGGACGTAATTGCAATCGTGCCGGACGCGGCGGTGCGAGTGATGCTGGTCGAATTCGATACGCTGCCCTCCGATGCGGGAGAGGCGCTTGGCGTGGTGCGCTTCCGCCTGAAAAAATCTCTGCCGTTTGACGTGGACAAAGCCAAGATTTCTTATCACGCGTAGAAAGTCAGCAATGAGGTACGGGTAGTGGCGGCGGTGGCGATGGCGAGCGTAATCGAAGATTACGAGAGCGCATTCCGCGATGCGGGATTCAATCCAGGCGTGGTGCTGCCTTCCACGCTGGCGGCGATCGGCGCCGCCGACGCAAAAACGCCGACCCTTGTGATCAAGGTGGATGCGCATACCACGAGTATTGCCATCCTGAACGAAGATCAGTTGCAGTTGTTCCGCACCCTCGAAAACACGCGCGGCGTGACGATTACAGGCGAACAACTGGCTGAGGAAGTCTATCCGTCGGTGGTGTTTTTTCAGGACACGTATCACCTGAATATTGAACGAATTTATATTGCTGGACTGGCGGAGTCAGGGGGAGCGGCGCCTGCGCTGCGCGCCCAGACCGGAGCCGAAGTGCAGGAACTTGTCTCGTCCGCGCAATTGGGCACGAGCACGGGCGGTTCGGTGCCGCGCTGGAGAATGGCAGGAGTGGTGGGGGCACTGATTTCCTAACATGCGTCTCGACATCAATCTCGCCAGCCAGCCCTATGAAGATGCGCGGCAGTTCTGGATGCGCTGGGGCGGAGCAGTCGGAGCTGTAGCTCTGTTCACGCTGGTGCTTCTCGCGCTGGATATCACCGGTTGGGTGAACGCGCGGCGCGACAGGACAGCCATCGCGGAGAAGAAAGCATTGATTGCCGAGCGCGATCGTCTTCGTGCCAATGCGGAGGAGTTCCTGAACCGGCAGGAGAACCGCAACACACGTGACAAATCGCAGTTTCTAAATGAATTGATCGAGCGCAAGGCGTTCTCGTGGACGCGCGTTCTCGAAAATCTTGAGAAGGTCATGCCCCCACGAGTGCATTTGAAAGCGATCAGCCCGCAACTGGATGAGGACAACCAGCTTGGACTGAAGATGACCGTGGCGGGTGACTCGCGGGACCGGGCGCTCGAACTGGCGCGGCGAATGGAAGAATCACGGCGCTTCGCCCAGACCCAGGTCACAAACGGGCGCTCTCAACAGTCGACCACCGGCGACACCGAGGAGTTTGAAATCGTCGCAGTCTACATTCCTGAGCCCCTGGCAGCCGGACCCGCAGCACAAAAGCTGGAAACCAAGCCCGAGACCCGGCCGAAGAGCAGCGCAGGGCCGAAAAATATAGCGCCGAAAAATATCAAGCCGAAGACGGCGGCGACCAAAGGTGGTCAGCACTAATGCCAGACTTGCGGCAAACCCGGAAGAATTTAAAAGCAGCGGTCGCGATTATGGCGGGAATTGATCTACTGGCGGCGGTGGTGTACTTCTCACCGCTGGTCGGGTCGGCCGAGACGCGGCGGCAAGAATTGAACTCGCTGCAAACGGAGTTGATCACCAAGACGCGCCAGGTGGCGCCTTTGAAGGATCTACCTCAGAAGGTCGTCCTGGCCAGTCACCAGATCACTGATTTCTACAAGACACGTTTTCCTTCGCAGGAGTCGCAGATCTTAACGGAGCTGGGCAAGATTGCCGCCGCCAATGGAGTGACTATCGACCAGGAAAAGTACAAGGTGCTGCCCGCGGATGCGGGCGGGCTGCAACCGGTTGAGATCGAGGCGGACTTCGCGGGCAATTACAGCGCTCTGGCGCATTTCATCAATGCATTGGAACGCGACGAAATGTTTTTTATCATTAACAGCGTAACCCTGGGCGGCCAACCGCAGGGTCCGGTCAAGTTGGGTGTAAAGCTGGAAGCGTACTTG
>QIAK01000509.1:0-3136 GCA_003225515.1 Acidobacteriota bacterium
GTTCCCAACCTTCCTCGGTCCGGTCTGCTCGTGGGAAACTAATTGGCGGACCCCAGCTAGTCCTCTCGTAGAGCCTCGACCGGATCGATACTGATCGCCCTTCTTGCTGGCAAGTAGCTAGCGAGCAAGACCAGCGCCGCCAGGACAACGCAAGCTCCGAGCGCAGTCACCGGATTGTACAGGCTTACCCCATAGAGCATGCTGCGCAGCGCCTGGCCTGCGGAAAATGTGACGATCAGCCCTAGCACGCACCCGGCGAGGGCAAGGTTGACACCGTGGCGTAGCACCATCGCAGCAATCTGTCCGCGCTGCGCCCCCAGTGCCATGCGAATACCGATCTCCCTCACACGCATGCGGACAAGATAGGTAATCACCGCGTAAAGCCCGAGTGCTGCCAGGAACAGCGAGAGCCCCGCAAAAATGCCTAGCAGAACTACGACAAAGACTCGCTCCTCCATTGTCTTAACGTCAAACACCGCCTGCCGCGGATCGACTGCCGCGATAGCGGCCTCCATTGCGGTTTTCAGCGACTCAGGATGCGAGTTCCTGCTCTTCAATACCAGTGACATCGCATCGTTTGCTTGCTGCGCCACAGGCAAGAAGTAGAAGCCCTCGTTTGCTTCGGAGTCGAGTGCCGAAATTTTGATGTGCTTTACAACCCCTACAATCGGCAGCCACGTTTTTCCGTTGTCCATGCTCAGGTATTGGTTTAGCACGTCCTTGTCAGGCCAGTACTGCCGAGCAAGCGTCTCATCGATCATAGCGACCTGCTGTGTGTTCATGCGGTCGCTGTCGGTGAACGCGCGCCCGCGCACCACGGGAATTCCCATTGCCTGGAAATAGTCGGGCGAAATCATCGAAATGTGACCATGCGGGCCGGGGTTGTTGGGCGCAAGCACCTGGCCCTTGATCGAGAATGAAGCCGAGCCCTGATTCCCACCAAACGGCAAATCGCTCACCAGGCCAACGGCGGTTACGCCTGGAATGTTCTTCAGATTCTGTTCGGCTGCCTGCCAGAACGCTCCCTGCTTCTCGGGTTTGTCATAGTTCGCGCGCGGCAATGCCACCGTCGCCGTGATCACGCCCTGCGGATCGAACCCAGTGCTCAATCGTTCTACCGCCTCAAGACTTTCGAACAGCAGTCCAGAGCATACCAGCAGAAACACGGCGACCGTGATCTCAGCAATCACCAGCGCCGAACGCATGCGATTGCTCGAGCGGCTCGAAGTTCCCGAACGGCCGCCTTCACGTAAAGAGGAAATAAACTGCGAGCCGGCAACATACAGTGCCGGCGCCGAACCGCAGAGCAGCACCGCGATCACGCTGACGGCCGAAGCAAACAACAGGATCCGCTGGTTCAAGTGAACATCGATACTTCTTGCAATCGCCACCGGAGCCAGATAGAGCAATGATGGAGTGACGAACACCGCGAACAAAATTCCCACACCCAGCCCCACTATCGCCAGCAACAGGCTCTGCAAGAGCGGTTGGACCATCAGCCGTGCGCGCGAAGCTCCCAGCGCCATGCGCACCGAATTCTCATGCTGATGATCGGTAGCACGCGCCAGTTGCAGCCCGGCAATGTTGGCGCAGGCAATCATGAGGACCAGCAGTACGGCGGCAAGCAAGATCGAAAGCGGCTTGCGCAGATCACCTGAGATGAATTCGCGAAGCGGCACGGCGAACATCCCCCAGCCCGCGTTTTGTGCAAATCCGACCTTCGCCTTTACGGCTTGCGAAAGTGAATTCTCAAACCCATTCGCCTGCGCCAGAGTTGTTCCGGGCTGCAGCCGTGCCACGGCAAACAGGTTTTCATTGAACCGGTAGTTTTCGTCGTGGTACCGCTCGGGAGGTTGCGCCAGCGGTGTCCATAACTGGGCTTCGTTCGGCCAGTTGAAATCGGCTGACATGATGCCAACAACCTCGAACATCTGACCATTCAGATCAAGCTTGCGGCCAATGATGTTCTGGTCCCCTCCGAAGCGTGTTTGCCAGGTCTTGTTCGACAGCACAATGACGTTATTCGCGCCGGGTACATCATCTTCCGGTCGGAAAGCGCGGCCAAGAACAGGTCGAGTTTGAAATACGTCAAACCACTCGGAGGTCACGCGCGCGCCCACTAGCCGCTCTGGACGCGCATTCTCCGCGGTGTAGTTGAAACTGCCAGGCTGCATCGCCGCGGCCGATTGAAATATCTTGCGGCTTTCGAGCGAATCCTCAAAATCGGGCGCAGAAACCGAGATGTTCTGCAGGTCGGCCATCGCCGTATACTTCGCGCGTAACGCCACCAAACCATCCGGATGCGGAATACCAGTTGGATTCAGCAGCACAGCATTCATCACACTGAACACGGCAACATTCGCGCCGATTCCGAGAGCTAGCGTGATCACCGCCGCAATCGTGAATCCCGGCGACTTCACCAGTAGTCGAAGTGCAAAACGCAGCTCCTGCATCGATCCCCCCAACTCTGAACATAATAAGGTTGATCATTGTATCTGCGATTGCTCGCTTTAGAACAGCCACTCTCCGAAAGCGAACATCGGTGCGCCGGACTACTTGCAACTACATGCCCAACAACCGCAGACAATGCGCCCCATCTCATATCACCCGGAGTACACAGCAGCTAGAGTCTGTCGGCGTTTGCCATCACGCTTTTTGCCACTCCTCACACCTGGACTCAAACAAACTGGACGGAAGCTGGCAACCAGCGGTGGCCAGTCGCTAGCAGACTGTCGACGAACGCCGCAGGGACATTGCCGGCAGCCCTATCCCCCGTCGGCTGCGATACAATTGCAATATTTTGCTTCGCCAACGCGGTCTTAAACGCGCCTGAGGGTCGCGCCGAAGTAATTAAGACCGGTCCTTAATGAATGTCCTGTTACTTTCCATGCCGGATTCATTCGAACACATGCCACCGGTCGCTATCCGTATGCCTAACGGAGGGCTCACGTCACTGGCGGGAAGCGTTGATCCGCAGCACCGCGTCGCCGTGGCTGATTTGATCCTGGTTCAGTCCCGGGTTCGTGAGACTGTCACCAGACTTATCCGCGAGCTAAATCCGGAAGTGGTCGGACTCTCCATCATGACGTTTCAGCGCCGTACCGCCGTGCGCATTGTCGAACTAGTCCGCGCTCTC
>QIAK01000509.1:3230-4078 GCA_003225515.1 Acidobacteriota bacterium
ACAGAAATACGTACTGCGCGTAAACCAGTTTCTTCATGGATTTCTCCTCAGCCCCTGGCTCGGTTTTGAAATACGTGAATCAATACTTGGCCGAAATTCAGCCCCTGGGACCGGCGACTTAGTATAAAACTGCGTGTCAATCGAAGGGGTGGCGGATGTGTGCCTCGCCTCAGGGCGCGAATTTTAGGAACACTGGCAATCGGAAAGCTAGACAGCCTTACTTGCAGGAACTCTCTGATACATGTAGCCCTTGTGCTTGAAGGTTACGATGCGACCTCGGAATTGCGGTCCCAGCGCTTTTCGGAGTTCCCCAATCTGAATGTTCAGACAAAGCTCATTATTCTGACCGCCAAACCGACAGCATGTCAGGAGGCTTCGCGGCACGATAGTTCCGGCGTTCTGTACCAGCAGTTTGAACATCGCCGCGGTGGTGTGGTTTAGCGGGATTTCGCATCCATCAACGATCACGGTTGAGTCATCTTCAGTGAAAAGGACATCTCCCAAAACGGAAAAACCCCGAGTTCGTAACGGTGCTGGTGGGCGATTTTCCATCATTTGCACAGACTTTCGACAGAGATCAACAAGCGAATCCAACTGGTTATCCTTAGTCAACCAAGGGTGATCCGAGGAGATTACCTTGTATTTCGCATTCACGTTACCAAGATCCCTGACAAGATAGAAATTTGTTAAGCGGCTAAGCTCTGTGTTCGGGAGGCAAATCAACGCAGGCAAATGCCTGTGTTTTGGCCTCAGTCCAATTTTCCATCTCGGCTCACCTGAGGCGTACGGTTTCAGCGGGCGGCAGATATAAACTGCCATTTGCATTCGGTTATCTATCTCTAAAATAC
>QIAK01000509.1:4216-4689 GCA_003225515.1 Acidobacteriota bacterium
TATGCTCCCAAAGCGATGTCTCCATCTGTTCGTCAATCGGCGTCGCTTTCTGCTCAGGACACGGGATTCTGCTTTGTCTCTCAGAAGAAGTTTAGCCAATTGGTCCAGGATGTCCTTTCTTGAGCTGCCCGGGTTGCAGCTTCTGCCTTGAATTTGCTTTCGCGCAGCGGCAAACTGCTCGGGCGTGACGATTGCCGGAAACGCTTCACGCTTTATAACCCACTCGCTTGGTGGATGAGGCTGAGGCCGGCAGTCGAACCTAGTGTCTCTCATGCCCCACACCGTGGAACCAAGAAACCTCTCGTTTTTCAGAATGTCAGAAACCCGGAGATAGTCCCAAGGGGTGTGGTCGGAGTAAAGCAGCTTCCTTTGATTGAGCTTCTGGGCGATTAGGCGAGGGGAGTTCCTCTTCTCGGCCGCAAGTTTGAAGATAGTGCGGACGCATTCGACCTCGTCCTTTGGGCCGGGTACCA
>QIAK01000510.1 GCA_003225515.1 Acidobacteriota bacterium
TCGGAGGTGTCGGAAGGCGACCAGCAAACTAATCGACGATGATGTCCGTGCAAAGATGCCATTCGTTCGCGGTCATCTGGCGTAACATCGCGATTACACTCATCATCCTGGAAGCTGTCGTTATCGGACTTTCTTCATAGCCTCGAAGATCTCACCACACACCGGACACTTCTGTCGCTCGAAGTCCACGCGCACGATCTTATCGGGTGTGATTCTAGCCCGCACCTCGCGCAGGTTTCCAGGCACGCGCGCACCGCTTCCAGGTTGACTAGTCGCGCTCCATTAAACCTCCCGGCGTTTGCAACGTTTCGCCTCTGGATTTCATTCTTACTGTAGACAGCGCGGCGCATCCGCACGGATCGACTCAGTCTTAGCGCGCCTGATCCGGCCCGCCGCGCGGATTCGTTTGGGTGTATACTGCGCACCCTGGGAACTATGATTGCCTCCGGAGGGCAGACTCATGAGCGTGAATTTTCGGCCCAACATTGACTGGCCCAACAATGATCTCCTCCTGCCCGCAGAGTGGTTCGACGTCAAAATCCCGTCGGGCTTGAGTTCCTTTTATATCCGCGATCCGAATTTCGTGGACATCACCACAATGATGAAATTGTCGAAAGATGACGCCACCTTCGCCTCGGGCGGCCTGAAGATGACCGAGGGCCTGGTGACCTCCGATCTCAAACTCCGTTTTGCCGATCCTTCGAAGCAATGGCGCCGGACTTCCTTGTCCGCCACCAGAGATCCGAATCATGGCCCTTTCCAATATCAGTTCGCAGGCGGTGACGTATTCCTCGACCTGACGCTGGGCATCTATCTGCTGACGACTGCCGACTATAATCCCAACGACGACCTGTCGGTGCAGATCTTCGCTCGACTGTACGAGCACGAATTGTTGCATGTGTTCGATGACGTCGACCTGGTCAACAACTGGCTGATCCCGCATTTGAATATCGATCCCGACGTGGCTCGCTTTCTGGTCCGCGGCGAGCCCTATACCTACGGGACACCCGCCATGGTGGCGACCCAGACCGACAGCGATTTTCAGACGTTCATCGGCAACACCATCCAGGTGGACATCTTCAACATCTGGGCGAGGGAGTCGAACCGCCGCGAGGCCCTGCGCGATGCCCCCGCGGAGTACAAGAAGGTGCAGGACAAGGTGGATGATCTGCGTGCCAGGCAGATTAACCGGCCGCAACCGGTTCATCATTAAGAGGGTGGCCCATACTGAAGTCGCGCATTCACCGATTTTCACCAAAGAGAAAAGATAAATTTGCACCATTTAAGAAGATTTGGTGCTGGCTGCGGCGCAAAAGGCCACCAGAACTGACTGGGCCAGCGTGGCCTCGATAACGCGGAGCAACTCGAAGCCGCCCGCAATGCGGCTTTCCGTCCATGATTGGCGAAAAATCCCCATTACGCTCAAAACCTCCGCAACAGGCAGTCGGTCGGCAAATGACTCTTCTCAGTTCGTGGGCTGGGTTTTTGCTGAGCCGGCTACGGCAGCGTTCAAATTCGCCTCCAATTCCTCGACGGGCGTAAGTCCAGCCATGCGAATGGTGAAGTGGGTCTTCGGACGATAATAAAGAATCTTCCATCGGCCTGAATGGTCAATCGTCATATCGGGATGTAACGGCACGTTGCTAAAAACGTTGCCGTCACCTTCCACTGCTATGACAGAACGTCTCCAGCTACGCTTGCCAACACCTACTTGACAGTCAAAAGCCATGATTCTGGTTCCACGTGGTTCCCCATCAATCATGTTCCAGACCTTCGAAAAGTTATGGAACGGTGTTCCTTCTAGTGTTAGCGACCTCGGTAGCGCCTTGCCAAGATAATGCATCCCTGAACGAGTCGCTAAGGCTCGAATCGCATCTGCACGGTAACGCTCAGAAGCATGGAGTACGTAAAACACGAACAATCCCACGCCCGCCATCAGGATAAGAGGGATAGCATTCATCGAATACGGAGTTTACATCAGCATGGTTAGCGAAACATCCATTGCGCTCATTAACTACGCGGCCTGCTAGAATCCCTGCGAGGTAATTCAATGACGAACTTGGGTGGTGTAGTGCGGATCTTGAGGAAAGAGCATGCTCGGTTGAGCAAGGAAATGAGGGCGGTTGGTGCAGCGCTCTCAGCTTTCGGAGCGGCATACGTGAAGGATGCAGCGCGTACTGGCGGGATGTCTGCCGCGGGTAGAGCCAGAATAGCGGCTGCTCAGAGAGCGCGATGGGCGAAAGTGAGAGCCAAGAGCGGTAAGGCGAATCTGGTCACAATGCCTAAGAAGCGAACGATGTCTGCCAGCGCCCGCAAGAGGATTGGTGCAGCGCAACGTGCACGCTGGGCGAAAGTGAAAGCCGCAAAGAAATTGGCTTAAACGAAGAGCTCAGCCTAAAGACGCCCAGACTCCGAGACGATCTGGGCATTTTCATGCTGGCTCTTGCGGCATTGACAGTTTTGTTCGCTGCCCAAAATCCCCTCTTGTCGCCACGGTTGCAAGTAGTTGAATCTAGGAACGCACCGAGTTGTGTCTGCCGGCTGCCCGAAAACAGATGTTTGTGGGCGCTCGAAGAGGCGGCGGGTTTTGAGTCCCTCCTCCCGAATTTTAATCTTCTGCAAATCCCCGTGTTTAACAGGCCGTCCCTCAATTTTGAAGTGCGGCCGGTGTAGTTCGGTGACGATTGTCCGGATCGAATGGTCACGAATTGCGGGGACCCAGAGCG
>QIAK01000511.1 GCA_003225515.1 Acidobacteriota bacterium
CGGATATAACCCACTCTATTTCGCTTCGTCCGTCCTTCCCAGCGGTCAGGTGGTCGTGATGGGCGGTGAGTACAACAATGGCAGCGCGGTCTGGACCACGAAGGGTGCACTGTACAACCCCAGCACCAACGCCTGGACAAGTCTGACGGCGCCTAGCGGCTGGACCTCGGTTGGTGATGCGCAGAGCATCATCCTGCCGAACGGACACATGATGCTGGCCAATTGCTGCACCACCGACGAAGCCATTTTGACCCTTACGGGCTCCACCGCTTCGTGGGCTGCAACCGGGACTGGCAAGTTCGACGTCAACGACGAAGAAGGTTGGACGATGCTGCCCGGCGGCAAGATCCTGACCGTCGACGCTTACGTCTTCAGCACGTGCTGCAAGATGGGCTATCAGATCTATGATCCGGCGACGGGTGCGTGGACGACTCCCACCAATAACACGGTTGTAAACCTGGTAGATCCTTCCTCTGAAGAGCTGGGGCCGATGGCTCTGCTGCCGAACGGAACCGTGTTCGCTGCCGGCGCTACCACCAACAATGCGATCTACACTCCGTCGACCGGAACCTGGGCTTCGGCCCCGAAGTTCGGCGGCACCCTCGATATCGCTGACGGACCTGCGGCTGTATTGCCTGACGGCAACGCTCTGTTCGACACCAGCCCCGGCATATTCAACAACGGCAGCCAGTTCTTCGAATGGGATGGCACCACGCTGAACGCGACGGCGGCTCCGGTGAATGCGTCGATTGATTCGTCTTACGTAGGGAACATGGTTGTCCTTCCGACGGGCCAGGTTCTGTTCACTGACTTTTCCGGCACCGTGTCTATCTATACGGCATCGGGAACCCCGTGTGTAGGTTGCCGTCCGGTGATCAAGAGCGTGGCGACAACGCTGACCCACGGCTCGAAGGGCAACAAAGTCTCCGGAACGCAGTTCAATGGCTTGACGGAAGGCGCGTATTACGGAGATGACAACCAGAGTGCAACGAACTTCCCGCTGGTTCGCATCACGGATTCTACCGGCGCAGTGGTTTATTGCAGAACGCACGGCTGGTTGGGCGGCGTGGCTCAGGGCTCATTGGTCACGTCTACATCGTTCGATATTCCGGCCTCCATCCACACCGGCGCAGCTAAGCTGGTAGTTGTGGCGAACGGGATCGCGTCCGCACCCAGGTCCGTAACCATTAACTAACAGCACCTCGCAGTGGCTTCGCTGAAGTAGATTGGTTTTCCAGACGCCGTGTTTTTCGTCATCGGGACGAGGAACACGGCGTTTGGGGGTTATGTTTCGAAACGAAAAAACAAGGTAGAGATCTGTCAACCTCACAGTTGTTCGACTGCGTTTTGCAGCTCTGCGGCAATCCTCTGCGGATCAGAATCCAGGGGGAACTTCATCGGCTCTCCGATGCGGACACTAATTTTCCAGGGAGCCGCAAAGCGTTTGCCCTGACGTTTTATGTCAAACAACCCGTCAATCCGCATGGGGAGAACTGGAATGTCGAGATTGGCCGCCAGCAGCCCGATTCCCGCTCGAAACGGATTCATGTTTCCGTCAGTGGTATGGCGACCTTCAGGAAAAACAAGCACACTATAGCCGAAATCCACTGCTTCTCCGGCGTATGCGAAGCTGCGGCGGAAGCCGGCATCGCGCGGCAGCGGAAATAGATTGAGCAGAGCCACTCCTGAGACCCATTGCACGCGATCGTAAATTCTCGCGAAGAATCCGCGGCCGGAGGCGGGGGTTCGCAGACCTTCCAAAGCCTCTCCACCGGTTGCGATGGCCACGCGGTGACGAAGGCGCGCCGGCAATGCAGTCAGTATGAAGCCGGCATCGACGTCGCTCACATGATTCGAGACGACGAGCAGCGGTCCCTTCACGCCTTCCAAATGTTCG
>QIAK01000512.1:0-2613 GCA_003225515.1 Acidobacteriota bacterium
ACGATGGAAAGAAGCAGTCCTGCGATAGTAGCGGAAACCAGCACGTAATACGCCCACTCCGGGCCAATTGAAATCCGCGACCACCTGCGAAGCGTCAGACGAACGAGCAGCGCCACTGCCAATAGCGGCAGGTAGGGAATCCAAGTGCGGGCGCTAAAGATCAGCATGCCGAACAATCGCATGCCGGGTGAAGCTGAATCGAAGATTCTGTGCCGCGCCACTCCCGTCATATTGTCGTAGGCGTACGGAACTCGATTCGCCAAGGAGTAATGCTGAAGTGGCCAGAACCAGCCGGCCAGCATGGTCGTCAGCCCGTGGTGAGTAGCGAAGTAGACCAGGGTGATCAGAAACGGCCACGTCAGCCCGACCACAATCGCGATCAGTCGATCGCGAGTGAATATCTTCAACTCAGGACTTCCGAAAATAATGATCAGAAATCCCGCACCCAATCCGAGCAAAAGCCCGGCACCTTTGGATTGCTCAAACAACGCAGTCAGCGATGTGAAGGTCGCCGCGGCAAAAGCCCATGCCACGCTCGGAGACTCCAGCAATCTCACCGCGGCATAAAGGGCTAAACAGGCCCAGAGTGTGCTGTCCCAGTTATGTATGACGACGAACCGCCACGGTAGCGCCGTGACCGTCATCAGGAAAGTCACGAGCAGGCTGGCTTGCCGCGAAGATACCCGCCGTGCCAGCAGATAGGTCAGTGGAGAAAACGCTGCGCCAATGAATGCCAGCGCCGTGTGCGCGACCAGGTAGGAATCTCCAAAGGTTTTAAAGATCAGCGCGAAAAAATAGTAGGAGCCGGGAGTGAAGAACGAAAAAAAATCGCGGTAGAGCACTTGCCCATCGAGAATCCGCTGCGCGCCTTGAAGAATGATGCCTTCGTCCGGGTCCACCCAGGAGTACCGCCGGAAAATGCAGAGGTAAAAAAACGAGAGCAGAAAAATGACGAGCACAATATAGCGCTCAGAGCGCGACCGCTCCGGCCATTCCGTATGGGTAGCAGGAGACTGCCCGGCTGAGTCTGGACGATTCGAGGATGGGGCCTCTACACCGTCAGTTTGCGCTTGAGCAAGAGCCTTCAATTTGATTTGTCAACCTCCGGGATACCAGCCAAGCTCGCTGCTGGATGAACCATTTGAGCGCCCGCGATTTTCTCGCCTGGGATTCCCACCATTTTGAAAATCCCGATCGTGAACGCCATCAATACCGGAAACCAAAGATAGGCCGAGTGACGAGCGAGCAGCAGAAGAAAAAGCGGGGGCATCCAAAGCAGCACCAGCGTCGTCCCAAGAACCAAGCGCAAGGAGGTGTGGCTGCGCTCGGGAAAATACCTTGCTACCAGCAACATGGTGATTATCAATGGGCTGAGGTCCGGCGTGAACATGTGCAGGCTCGTGACGATCGAGACTACGATTGTCGCCGCAAACATCAGGTCAAAAGTCCGGAGATCTGCCGAGATGTCCGCCTTTCTCCAGAGCCATGCTGTCCACAGAATAAGGAAAATCGAGGCCGCCGCCACGATCACGGAGACAGCGGCGTGACCAAAAGGGGCTGCCAGCAACGCGTATACGAAACCTTGAATTGTAGCCATGCCCTTGGCTGCACCGTAGCTCGAGTTATCAGGATGGGCAGTGACGCCCATCAGCAAATGGATATAACTGAGAATTCCGCGCCATCCCACGGCGACCAGGGAAAGTACACCCAGCGCCGCGGCAGTTCCCAGAAATCCTTTTATGAAACGCCACTTCCGCTGCAGGAGCAGAACTAGAGCCAAGGGAAGCGCAAACTGAAACTTGAGTAAGGCCAACCCAAAAATTGCGCCGGCGGAGAAGTCGCGACCACTCCTCAATTGGATGAAAGTGACTGAGTACAACAGCAGCATAATCAGGGACGACTGCCCCTCAAAGAGCGCTCCACCAAGTGGCAGGAACAGCATCCAGAGCAGAAGATATGCGAGATCATCTCTCGGTACTGGGGCGTAATGGCGCAGAAGGTAGGGCAGGAACAACCAGATCGCCACGTTGATAATTCCCCAGATGAGGAATGCGGCCTTGTAGGGCAGTGCTCCGAGCGGCGCCAGAAGGAGGGCTTCGAAAGGTGGGTGCTCGTAAATGAGAGGTTCGGCGTTCGGGAGCAGTTGGCTTTTCAGTTTCTGTTGCTCGGCGAGATCGTAGAGTTTCGGCCCCAAACCCAGGTAAACCATTCGGCTGCCTATGTAGGTGACCGAAAAATCCGTTCTCTGGTTGATCGGCGGATGGTCGATTAAGACGACCAGCGAGATCAGCAAAACGGCGCAACCTACGAAAGCAAAAATAGTTTCGATTCTGATGCTTTTCGAGGAACTGAGCGCGAATTGGACAGTGCTTGGCCGCACAGGTGAAATCCGTCCTGATTGTATGCGTCTTCGCTGGGAGAACGAACTTTTAGCTTATTCTCGATCCGGCCGCACGAACCTGGGTATTTCCATGTGTAGCCATCCGTATAAACAGCGCAGGTATAACAACAAATCGGGTCTGCGGACCTAACGAACATGCATTGCCACCCTGAATTGCCACTGGAAAGCAGGGCAACGCACCCGATTGCACCACCCGACGCGGGCCTCCCTGA
>QIAK01000512.1:2736-3105 GCA_003225515.1 Acidobacteriota bacterium
AGGGAGAGTATGGACGCGACATCTATACGCAACTGCCGAGTGTGTGGGAATAGCGATCTTGCGAAGATTCTCGACCTCGGTTCTCAAGCCGCTACCGGAGTATTCCCGAAGTCTCCCGACGAGCAGGTTTTCCGTGGCCCGCTGCAGCTGATCAAGTGTGTCGAAACCCCAGGCGGCAAGACCTGTGGACTGACACAACTCGGGCACACTTACGACTCCTCACTGCTTTACGGAAACCATTACGGATATCGCTCTGGGCTGAACGCTGCCATGGTTGCCCATCTGCGCCGCAAAGCGGTAGAGATCAAACAGCGCATCGCACTCACGCCGGGCGACGTGATCCTTGACATTGGAAGCAACGACGGTACC
>QIAK01000513.1 GCA_003225515.1 Acidobacteriota bacterium
GATGCCTTCGTGCTGCAGCAGTTTGCGGATGCGGAACACGTGATAGGCATCGCTGACCGCGAGGCAACTATGCAAGCCGTTGGCGTGCATGATCACGCTTACGCGGACGGCAGATTCCGCTGTATCGCGGCCCTGGGTTTCAGCGATCAGACTGCGCTCGGGGACGCCATGCCGCATCAGGTAATCACGCCCAACGCCGCCTTCGCTGAAACGCGGATCGGCAGCGGCGCCGCCGGTGGTAATGACTACCGGCGCAACTCCGCGGTGAAAAAGATCGAGAGCGTGATCAAGGCGGGCCCGCAGCACGGGAGACGGCCGGCCGGAATATTCCGCCGCCCCAAAAACCACGATGACATCTGCCGAATGGACTTCCTGGAGAGAAGCCGTGTGCACAACCTGAATTGCCGTAATCAGTAGAAACGAGAGCGCGGCCACAATGGCGAGAATCAGCAGACGAAGCCACCAGCGCGGGTGCGAAGGCTGATTGGCGGAGTCAGCAGTCATTCGTCGGTGGTCATCCTTGCGGTCGTGCTTAGAAATCCTGGTTTCTTCACCCCTGGGCGAAGAAGTTCGAGATGTCGTCGGCGGGAATCGCGCCTTCCCGGATGATGCGCCAGCGTGCGACTTCGTCGCTGAGATCGATGATTGTGGAAGCGACATCACGCGGAGACTCGCCGCCATCGACAATGATGCTGATCCGACCCTCGAGTTGCTCGCGTACCTGCTCAGCGGTTGTGCATTCCGACGCGCCACTCAAGTTGGCCGAAGTCGCCGTGATCGGGATGGCGGCCGCGGTTACCACAGCCAGCGGAATCTTCGCATTGGGCACGCGCAGCGCAACATTGCCAGTATTCGCGGTGACTTTGAGGGGCAGGCGAGATCCCGCTCTTACGATGATGGTGAGAGGTCCGGGCCAGAATTTTCGCGCCAGCGCATAAAATTCTTCGGGCAAAGGCTTCGCCAATTCTTCAGCCTGATCGGTGCTCTCGATGAGCAATGACAACGGCTTGTGGCGTGAGCGCGTCTTGATGTCATACACCTTGTCAACCGCCCGCAGATTAAAGGGATCGGCGGCCAATCCATAAAAGGTGTCGGTGGGCATACCCAATACCTCGCCCGAGCGGATCTGATCGGCGGCGTATTTCACAAGAGATGTCTCAGGTGCTTCGCTATGAATTTTCAGGATTTCGGCGCGCACGGCATTCCCTTCTGTATCAACTGCGGGTTCGATTTATTTAGACGGCGAAACCTATCATAATACGGCAAAACACTGCAAGATGAGGCCGCGGCGTATGATTGCGTAATTATGTTTCAGGTTAGTGAGCGAGCTTTGCAATTCCGTGGAACTCGGTTCTTCTGACGGCAAAGCTCGCCAAGGACACCTCGCTAAGCACAAAGAAAAAACCACGACTAATGACTCGAACCTCAGAATCCGTGACCATCGCGCAGCGCCTGCGCCGGATCGAAGGCCGCCACAATGCCGTGGTGAAAGAACTGCGCCAGGCGTTCGCGCGCGCCGAACGTACCGAAGATGGAAGCTGTGCCATTGAAGGATTGCGGATTATGGAAGAGGCCATTCGTAGCGGCCTGAGATTTCGCGCTGTCTTCTTCAAAGAATCGGCGCAGAATCTGGCGGAACGCCTGTTGCCGCAGATCGGCGCCAATGTCGACACGGTGCTGTTGACGGACAAGCTCTTCGAAGACGCCGTTCCCAGCGAGACGCCGCAAGGAGTGGCAGCGCTGGTTCGATTGAAGGAATTTTCTCTCGACGATGCCCTGGAGAGGTTGCAACTCGGCCCACTGATCGTGCTCGCGGGCTTGCAGGATCCCGGCAATGTGGGGACGATTCTGCGCTCAGCCGAAGCGTTTGGCAGTGCAGGCGCGGTGCTCGGAGAGGGCACGGTCAGTCCCCTGAACTCAAAGGTGATTCGCGCGTCGGCGGGATCGATGTTCCGGCTTCCCGTGATTGTTGCGAAAACGGCCGGCGGGATCGAAAGCATTTCGGCCAAACTGCGGGCGCAGGGTGTGCGGTTGATCGCAACCTCATCGCATAAGGGGACGCCGCTCGATCAGGCGAACCTCACGCTGCCTTCAGCGGTTTTCGTCGGGAGCGAGGGCTCAGGGCTACCTCGTGCGGTGATGGCGCAAGCCGATGAACTGCTCGCAATTCCGCACACGGCGCAGGTGGAATCTTTGAATGCGGGCGTGGCGGGAAGCATCGTGCTGTATGAAGCGGCGCGGCAGCGGAGAGGGCTGTGACCTGCAGAAATAGAAAATGAAGAATGCGCTTCTACGTTCCCCTGATGTAAAGCCGGGTCTCTCAGCTATCCAAGCCTTACGCCAGTCCCCCGCCGTCGACTACCAAAGCTGCACCGGTGATCCAAACCGACATTGGGCTCACGAGAAACAGAACTGCGTTGGCGATGTCGTCCGGGGTCCCGATGCGGGCGAGCGGACGGTTGGCGGCTTCACGCATGAAAGCCTGCACTTCCTCACCAAGCTGGGCACACTCGCTTCGCAGCATGGAGGTGTCAACGTCTCCGGGGCAGACGCAGTT